>CANNEW010000116.1 GCA_947503685.1 Comamonadaceae bacterium
ATCGACCAAAACCCGCAAGCCATAGTCGCAGGCAAGCCGCCCAAGTTGCCCAAGCTGCGTACTGGCGCCACGCTAAACCTGCCCGACCACGACATGCTGCTGCGCAGCGTGCTGGCCACCGTTACGCCGATGGCCGCGCCCGGCGAAACTGCCCCCCGCGCGGCCCAGTCAACGCCCGAAGAGCGTAAGCGCTGGGTGCAGTTTCCGTGATCCCCGTTAGCGATGCGTCGGCGCTGCCGATACGCATCAACCCGGTTTTCCCCCAAGGGCCCGCTTCGCCCACCCTGGTAGAGGCCATAGTTGCGCGGGCCCTGAACCTGCGCGATGGGCAGATCGTGCAAGCCACGGTGCAATCGCGCGCCGACGAAATGGTGCTGATGCTGCGTGGCCGGCAAGTGGGCATCGCCCAGGTGCCAGGCTGGGAGGTCGGACAGCGTCTGAGCTTCAAAACCCAAGCCAACCCCGATGGCAGCGTCGCCCTGGTGCTGATCAATGGCAAAGCCAGTGCCTATAGCAACCCCGGCCTGCCCACCATGATCGACGCGCAAGCGCGGGCCGTTAGCAACCAGCCCCAAGCTAACCCGAATGCGCAAAGTGACAAAGCGCAGGAACGTAATCCCCAAGGCCTCTTTGCCCCGGCCACACCGCCGAGCAACCCCGTCGTCGCGGTGCAAAACCTGCAGGCCAGCGCCTTGGCGGGCTTGTCCTGGGCGCCGCTGAGCCCGAGCGAGGGTAAGTTTTCCCGCCTAGGCAGCCTGATGTACCGCAAGCCCGGCATGGCCGAGGTGCGCGACTTGCTCAAACCCGGCGGGCTCGACGCCTTGCTATCCAAAGTGACCAAGCAGCCCGAAGTGCAGGCGCAATTGCAAACCCAGTTGCAAAACATGCGCCTGAGCATGGAAAAACTCAGCCCCGAAGCGATCAGTGCCGCACTGCGGGCGGCGCTGGGGTCGGAGACCAGCTTGCCGCGTATCCGCAACCCGGCGCCCAACGACCTCAAGCCGCTGCTGCACAAGCTCTTGTCCCTGATGGAGGACAAAAGCGAAGAAGACACCGCCGGTATGCACCAGGTCAAACGCGCCATAGCCGACCTGGACGCCGCCCAGCTTTCAGCCATGCAGGCGCAGCATTTGGGCCAGATGTCTATGACCGTGGTGCTGCCCTTTATGGACCACACCCCGGTCGAACTGGCTTTTGAGCGCAAGCGCGCCAGCGAGGACGAGGAGTCCCGCTACACCGTGAACATGCACTCCAACAGCCGCGACTATGGCGAGTTGTGGCTGCAGGCTGATTTGCTGGGCGGCGATAGCGTGGCCTTGTCCATGTGGGCGGTGCGGCCAGCCGTGATTGACTTTGCCCGCCAGGGCCAGGTCGAACTGCGCAAAACCTTGGGCGAAGCGGGCTTGACGCTGCGCTCTTTTTCGGCCCATTTGGGCGAGCGACCTGCGCCTGAGCCCCTTTTGCAGCCCCTGGCCTTGCCCGGCGAGGTGGTGGACATGCGCGCATGAGGCTCATCAAAAAAGCCATTGCCCTGGAATACGGGAAAAACCGCGCGCCCATCGTCACCGCCAAAGGCGAGGAAGAGGCCGCGCTGGAAATGATTGCCCAGGCGCGCGAATACGGGGTTTATGTGACCGAAGACCCCAAACTGCTGGCCTTGCTCAGCCGTTTAAAGGTGGACCAGGAGATTCCGGCCGAGCTTTTTACCGCCGTCTCGGTGATTTTGTCCTGGGTCTATTGGCTCAAAGGCATGCGCCCGGGCGATGAAAATACCGCGGCTGGTACAGAGGCAGAAAGTCAGGCCGGCGCCCAGGGCATGCCTACAGAAGCAGCCGCCATGTTTGACGAGTTGTCCAGTGGGCTGGACGGCTTAGATGGGTTTGCAAGCCCTGGAGCACCCTGAGGGCGCAAGCCCGCTCAGGCGTCGCTGTAGCCGCTGTTGCGAGAGAACCGCGAGACATGGCCCAGGCGATCATAGACCTCGACCGAACTGCTGGGGTCTTCCAGACGCAGGCTTTGCAAGGTGCCGCGGATGGCCTCCAATTTGCGCTGCATCAGCACCGCATTGCGCCTGTGGGCATCGCGGCAGGCGATCATGGTTTCGCGAAATCCTTGCCATTGGGGCAGGGTTTGCACCTCATGGGCCGGCGGGGCCAGGCGCGTCAACTCGGTGAGTAACTCGTTTTTGATGGGTTGCAGCGCCTCGAATTTATCCAGATCCTGCACGCGCAAGGCCTCAAACTCCTGATCCAAAATGTCAGAAAGCTGGCGGGCTAGTTCGTTGGCCTGGTCGGTAGTTTCGGTCAAAGCACGCTTTCAGATAAAGGCTGGCTCGCTTAGTTGGCGATCAAGTTCTCCAAGGCTATAAAGCTCTCGGCGATACGACGCGGGTTGAGCGGGTACTGCCCGTTTTGAATCGCCTGCTTTATAGAGTCCACCTTGGCGCGGTCAAATTCGGGTTCTTTATTCAGGCGCTCGGTGATCTTCTTGAATCCAGGCACTTCAGCACCGCGCTGCGCTGCCGCTGATTTGCTGGCCGCGATTTCCGACTCCGACGGGGCCGCTTGCGTCACCGCGCCCGCAAAACCGCCGCCCTTGGACTTCTCAAGCGCTTTACGCATAGATACGTCGGTCTGCACAGGCCGTGAATTGTTGGATATCGAATCAGTCATATTAGGCTCGCTTCATGTTCGGAAGTCGTTGACGGGGCTTCTCTCGTACTTAGATCGGAGGCAGAAAACAAAACTTGAGGCCTTTTAGCAAATATTTTTTTATAAACCACGCGCAGCGTTGGGTCCGGTAACTACCCCACTTAGTATTCGACCCGACTCGGGATTTTTTAAGCGTATTTGCTCTCCCATTTTGCCATCTTGAAGGGCTTCAACCCGCGCGGTGATGGCAAAACCGCTGCTTTGGCCCACCGTCAGGATCACCGCCTGGCCCTGTTTGACCAAAATTGCCCGGCGTACGTCGTGGCTGCGCAAGGGCACGCCGGCCTGCATATCGCGCACCATTTCGCCATTTTCTAAATCCTTAACTGAGGTAACCGCCTGTAAATCCACCCCCTGGGCCGGTACTTCCTGCTCTTCAAGCATGTCGGGATTGACTGTGGTGCCACTGCGCAGCAGTTGTTTGGCAACGACTACCTTGCGCATCACAGGGGGGGCGCTGGCCGCGGCTTTGGGCGGCACGGCAGCCACAGCGGCAGTTGCCGCGGGCGCCGGAACTTGCGGGGCACTGGCCGGTGCGCCCGCTAAGGTGACACCGGGTTTGAGCACCAAACGCATATATAGCTGCCAAGATGAGCTGCCCAGGCAGCGCACGCGCACGGTCTCGCGGGTGGCAAAGGGCAAATCCATAACCAATGGGCGGTCACAGCTCTGCACCTGCACCCGCGCATCCATCGGGGCAAAACTAAATTGGTCGGCCTCCAGTTGGTGGGTTTTCTGAGCCCACTGGCTCACTTCATTGCGTAGTTTGTTTTGCAAGCCATCGGGGGCATTGGTTTGCCCGAAGGCGCTGCCCAGCAGAAACAGGCAGGCAATGAGCCGCATACAAGTCCGCTCCAAGCCGCAACCAGCAGCGATACCGCGCACCAGGTAATGGCACAGCACTTGCATAGGTGTAGGTGAAGGTGTTGGTTTTGCGACAACGTGCATGGTGAACCTAGTACGCGCAAGAAAAGTGCCACCTATTACTGACATTACACAATGAAACACTGACGACCCCGATAAACCGCCATTACACCGATTGACCAGCACCATGCTCGAACGCAACACCCTTCCCCCCCAGCCCGGCGTCTCTGGCGCAGCCGCTGCGTTTGCCCGCAAGTCGGCCTATGGAGCCAATGGCGGACGCGGTGCTGCAGGCGGCGGGTTTACCCAGACCCTGCAAACCGTGCAAAGCGGCCGCAGCGTCACCGTGGACGCTGGTGATACCCTGATTGGCATGGTCCGCGATGTCGCCAAAACCAAGGGCCAGACCCTGAACGGGGCGCAAGAGTTTCAATTAGCCCAGCGCTTGGCGCAGGCCAATGGCATCGGCAACGCCAACCGCATTTATACCGGCCAGAAAATTGACCTATCGGCGCTCGAGCCCACGCTTGCCGCCTTGGGTACAGCGGGCGCAGGCCGGGGTCTGCCCGCCACCGTCATCCATTTGGCGCCTGCGCCAGCCAACTCCAACGCAACAGCAGCGGCGGTTTTGCAAAACACCGTGCGCATGCAGACGCCTGCGCAAATGGCTATGAACCGTAATGCCGAAGTGACTATGCCGCGCCCGGTGCACAGCACCGTGCCCGCTAGCTTTGACCCCTCCGCAAGCTTGGCCCATCCGGTGCTGGTCAAAACCCTGGACCGCGCCGTAGCCAAAGGCTTTATTCCCCCAGCGGAAAAGGAGGCGGTTTATGACAAGATTTTGGACATGTCGCAAAACCACGGGTTTGCGCCGGACGACTTCGCCCGCATGACGCTGATGGAGAGCGACGGCATGAACCCGCGCGCCAGCAATCAGCGCTGCCACGGCATCATCCAGTTTTGCGACGGCCCGGCCCGCGGCGCCGCATCGGCCGGTTATGCCGCCAACCCCAAAGCCATCCTGGACTTGAGCGTGCACACGCAGCTCAGCTTGGTGGACAAGTATTTCGACGACGTGGGCCTCAAGACCCAGGGGCCGGCAGGGCTGGAAGATTTGTACCTCTCGGTGCTCAACCCGGCCTCGCGGGCGGAAAACAAGCTCAACGCCCCTCTCAATATCCCCGGACCGCAGGCGCGCAGCCTGCATGTGGGCAGCGACAGCTCCGCCCCGATTACCCGCCAGTCCATCCGCCAGGGCTTGGTGCAAAACGCAGCGGCTCGCCTTGGGCAAATGCTGCCGCCTTCCCTGCGCCAGCAAGCGCAGCGGGCACAGCAATACGTAGAAGACAGTCTGCCTTAGCCCCAAGCGCGGGCCCAGGGTGTCAGGTGGCCGGCTTCCGATGGACAAAACACTGCCCGATAACGGCAAAGCATTGCCGCTGAGGGCGTTTCACGATTGCACAAAACCCGCTGCCACCCAGGCCTGCCCATGAAGGCGCAGCGGCAATCAAGGAGTGGCATGAAGCTTGCAAGTGATGACCCCATACGGAACACCTTCGCCCATCAGTGTCGGCATTCCGGCGAAAAACTAATATGCAATGGAGCTAGTGGCATGAACTTTATTGACCGAGCTTTCACCCTCAACGAGAAGTCCTTGAGCGTGCGCGCACAGCGCATGGAAGTGCTGTCGCGCAATATTGCCAATGCGGACACGCCGCAGTTCAAAGCGCAAGACATCGACTTCAAGTCGATCATGAAAAGCGCCAGCGAAGGATCCGTGGTCACTACCAATGCCAAGCACCTGACCGAAGCGCCGGACGATACCGGTGACGGCCTCAAGTTCCGCGTCCCTTTTAACGTCGCTTTTGACGGAAACACGGTGGAATTGCCGGTGGAACAGGCCAAGTTCGGTCAGTACGCTGCCGAATACCAAACCACTTTGAGCATTCTCGAAAACCGCATCAGCGGCATTCGCAAAGCATTGCGGGGAGACTAAGCATGTCACTGGACAACATCTTTGGAATTGCAGGCTCGGCGCTTAATGCGCAGACCGCGCGTATGAATGCCACCGCGTCCAACCTGGCCAATGCCGGGGCAGTCGCGGGCAGCGAAGCCGGCGCCTTTCGCGCTAAGCGGGTGACCTTCAAAACGATTATGGAACAGCAGTCGAACTCGCCCGACTTCAACAAAGGCGGCGTCAAGGTGGCAGGCATTAGCGACGACCCCAAGCCCATCTCCCGCATGTCGGACCCAGGCAACCCGGCTGCCGACAAAGACGGTTATGTGTACCTGGCCAACGTCAATGAGATGACCGAGATGGTGGAGATGATGGCTGCGGCCCGCTCTTACCAAAACAACGTCGAAATGGTCAATACCGCGCGCCAGCTCACGCTGCGCACGCTGGACATCATCAAAAACTGATTAACCCAAGAAGACTGCTATGGCCAACCTCAACATGCTCAATACCTCGGCTGCGACGGACAGCGCCTGGGCCTCTGCGGTGCCCAACAGCCTGCGCACCACTGCGCAAGATGCTCAGGCCAAACTGAGCGCCCAGACCGGCCAAGGTGCCATGGGCCAAAAAGATTTCCTGACGCTGTTTACCACCCAGCTGAAAAACCAGGATCCGCTGGATCCGGTGAAAAACGAGGCCTTCGTGGCCCAGTTGGCGCAGTTCTCGCAGTTGGAAGCGACCACCAATATGTCCAACTCGCTGGCTAATTTTGTGGGCAGCATGTCCAGCAGCCAGATGCTGAGCGGCGCCAACCTGATCGGCAAAAAAGTGTCGGTGGCCGACGGCCCGGCGCAGTTGACCAGCGGCCAGCCGGTGCAAGGCGTCGTCAGCCTGCCCGATGGCGTCAGCGGCATTACTATGAATGTGTACGACGCCAAAGGCATTTTGGTCAGCAAAGTAACCGCCGGCCCCCAGACCGCAGGTGATATGACCTGGGCCTGGGACGGCAAAGATCAGGCCGGCAACCCCTTGCCTGACGGCATTTACAGCTTCAAGGCCACGGCCGTCAGCCAAGGCGTGCAGACCACCCCGGTGGTGAGCACCATGGCCAGCGTGATTGGCGTGAGCCAGCAGCCAGACAAAACCGTATTACTGCAATTTAACGGCGGCAAAACCATGAAGCTGGCAGACGCACTGCGCATCTACGGCTAAGCCCCGAACGAACCACTTAACGAACAACCCTAGCAATACCCGGAGAACCTCACCATGTCTTTTTATACCTCGCTAACCGGACTGAACGCTGCCACCGCCATGTTGGGCGTGACGGCTAACAACATCTCCAACGTGGGTACCACAGGTTTCAAGCGCTCACGCGCTGACTTCGGTGACATTTTTGCGACCTCGCCGCTGCAAAAATCCTCCAGTACCGTAGGTCAGGGTGTGTCGCTGAAACAAGTGAGCCAGGAGTTCAGCCAGGGTAATATTTCCTTCTCGTCCAACGCGCTGGACTTGGCCATTACCGGTGACGGCTTCTTCCCGCTGCGCTCGGCAGACGGCTTGACAGACACCTACACCCGTAACGGATCTTTCTCGCTGAACGAACAGTTCAACGTGGTGAACTCGGCAGGCCAGCGTTTGATGGCGGCGACAGTGGACTCGACCGGTAGTGCGAACGTGAATGACCGCGTGGTGCTGACCATCCCGCAAAAAACCTCCGGCGAAGCCAAACAAACCTCTTTGGTGTCCCTGGGCCTGAACTTCCCTGCGGACGCGGCTGTTATCGATGTGCCCTTCAACCGCACCAACCCGTCCAGCTACAACAAGTCCACCGCCTTTACCGTGTATGACAACGGTGGTAACGGCTACTTGGCCACGATTTACTACGCAAAAACCCAAAACGCAAACCAGAACAGCCCGTTTAACAAATGGCAAACCTATGTGTATGTGGGTGAAGACCAGGTGTCCGCCGCTTTGGCCCAGTCCACCGACCTCAGTGGCGATCTGCAATACGTCAACCAGTACGGCCAGATTAAGTCTTATAAAGAAGTGAAAGACGAGCTGACCACAGCAAAAACCCAGTTGATCTCCTTGGACGAATTGACCGACAAGCGCACCTCCGCGCCCGCTTCTATTTCTGGTATTCCCTCGCAAGTGGATCTCTCAGGGGGTGATAACACCTTTGCAAAAATTGTGGAGAGCTCACAGCTGGATCTGAGCAAATTGTTTACTGTGAAAGTCGATGGATCGACACAGCCGGTCACCGTCGATTTGAGCTACCTCAAGGACTCCCCCAAAATATTGAACGGTACCGCCGTGGCTGCTGAAGCGACCAAGTATTTGAATCGTAAGTTTGGTGATGAAACCAGCTTTAACTTCACCTCCACCACATCGCTTTTCACCAATCCCGATACCAATATCACGCTGACCAACTCGCGTATTGGTAGCGAAATCAAAGTTCCCCTCACGCTGGCTGGCTTCCAGGACCCGTCCAACGTCGGCATCGAAGAATTACAACAAATTTTCCAAACACAGGTAAATAACTCGGT
>CANNEW010000117.1 GCA_947503685.1 Comamonadaceae bacterium
ATACCGGCAAAGAAAATCAGCGAGGCGGTGGCGTCCACATGCGAGGAAATCGGAAGCAACATCGCCACAGCGGTCGCAGGCCCGATCCCGGGCAAGACACCCACCGCAGTGCCTAAAGCGCAACCCACAAAAGCCCACAGCAAATTCACCGGCGTGCCGGCGGTTGCAAAACCTGCAAGCAGTTGATTCAAAATATCCATTACAGCCAACCGCTTTGCGTCAATCCCGGCAAACTGATTGCCAAAAATTTGGTAAACATCCAAAACACGGGTGCTGAAATAGCCAAGCCCAAGAAGGCATCTAGCACCCAACTGCGGATGCTGAGTGGCTGGGTTGCTTGCGAAGGGCCCGCATGGGCTTGACGCAAACCATGGGCTGCACAAGCAAAACACAAAGTGCAGCTCAAAATAAAGCCAATAGTGGTAATCAGGGCTGCGCTCAGCAACAAGCCTGCCGACATCCAAGCCATCCCGCTCCAGCAGGGTGGTGCTTGGCTTGCTTCGCTCGGATCTGCATCGGGCGGATGGCTGAACCCGTCGCCCATGGCTTCCCAGAACAAGAAGCCGCCGCACAAAAAAAGACCCGCCGACACCAGCAGGGGCAAAAAATTGGGGCCGATGCCAGCGTACCCCGCCTCAGAGGAGATACCAGAGGCACCCAGCGCTAGCCCAAGGGCCAGCGCGATGATTCCCGTACTGAGGATGATTTCTTGCTTCTTTTTGCTGCTGATAAAACTCACAACATGCCCGACAAGTACATGATGCCGCGCAAACTTGCAAATTCATTGTCTACAAAATCGTCAAAAGCTTTGCCGGTCAGCAGCGCAGGCGTCCAGACGTTTTTCTCTAAAGCCGCTTTCCATGCATCCGATTTGGTCGCTTTCACCACCATATCGGTCAAGGCGGCGCGCTGTTCATTGCTGATGCCTGGGGCGCCGTAGACAGCCCGCCAGTTGCCCAACACCACGTCATAGCCCGACTCACGCATCGTGGGAATCGCAATACCGGGCAAGCGTTTTTCAGACGTTACGCCGATCGCGCGCATTTTCCCGGCCTTGATGTATTCGGCAAATTCACTGTAGCCGCTGCCGCCGACGGTGACGTTGCCACCCAACACTGCCGCTGTGGCTTCGCCGCCGCCACGAAAGGCGACGTAGTTCACTTTTTTGGGGTCAACGCCCACACGGGTTGCCAGCATGGAAGCGCAAATATGCTCCGTCGAACCCCGCGAGCCGCCGCCCCATTTGACGCTGCCCGGGTCTTTCTTCATTTGCTCCACGACATCTTTCATCGTGTTCAAAGGTGAATCGGCTGGCACCACAAAAACGTTGAATTCACTGGTCAGACGCGCAATCGGGGTAATGCGGTCCATGCCGACTTGGGGTTTGCCGGTAATGATGCCTCCGACCATGACTGCACCGGTCATGATCAAGGCGTTGGGGTCGCCTTTGGACGCGTTCACAAACTGCGCCAAACCAATCGCGCCAGCTGCGCCGCCTTTGTTTTCATACTGCACGGTGTCGGCTACTTTGGCATCGAGCAAGGCTTTACCGAGTTCGCGCCCGGTTCCGTCCCAGCCGCCGCCTGGGTTGGCTGGAATCATCATTTTGATATTGCTGGCGGCCAATGCACGCATGGGCAAAGCGCCCGCTACCGACAGGGCGGCCAAAGACTTCAGAAAGGTATCGCGACGCATAAAGTTCTCCTGAGGGTGTATAAAACAACTCTATGATGGCAAGCGAGGCTGTCAATCGGCTGTCCAAAACCCTAGGGGAAACCCGAACCACCCCACCTTGCTTTTTATGCGCCTGCTGCTGATTGAAGACGACCCCACCCTGGCACTGACCTTAAAACGCAGCTTGGAGAGAAAGTTGATGCAGGTTCAACTCTGCGACAACGGAGGCCAAGCCGTGGCGGCATGGCAAGCGATGCAGCCCGATGTGGTGGTCTTGGATTTGAACTTACCTGGGCTTGACGGTTTACAAGTTTTGGAAAACGCCCGCCAAGCAGGTCTTGCAACGCCTGTGTTGATATTGACAGCGCGGGGCACCGTGGGGGACAAAATACTCGGACTCAATGCGGGCGCCGACGACTACCTCCCCAAACCCTTTGACCTCGATGAGCTCGAAGCCCGGGTCCGCGCATTAAACCGAAGACAGTCCGGCGCTCTCCCTACCACCGATTACCCGGCCACTACCTTTGGCGCGCTTCGGCTCGACCGCGATAACCGTGCTTTGTACCTGCAAGGCGCAGTGATGGATCTCAGCCCGCGGGAGTTTGCGTTGATGGCGGCCTTGATGAAAAAGCCAGGGCATGCGGTCGCCAAAGAGCGCTTGCTCGACCTGGTTTTCCCAGGGCAACAGGACGTTCAGTTAGAAGCCATTGAGGTGGTGGTTTACCGCTTAAGAAAAAAACTGCTCAATGCCGGTGTGACTTTGGTCACGCTGCGGGGTTTGGGCTATTTACTCAAGGCCGAATAAGCCATGCGAGAAGTTCGGTACACCAGCCTACGGCGCAGCTTGCTCATTGGTATTTTGGTGCCGATTGTGTTGTTCGTAGCCATTGATACCTTGAGCCTGTACCGTCAAACCTTGGATGCGGTCAATATCGCGTATGACAGAACTCTCTTGGCGTCGGCCAAAGCCATCGGAGAGCTGATCGAAATCCAAGGCAGTGCAGAACAAGCGCAGTTGCGAACACGCATTCCTTACGCCGCCTTAGAGGCATTTGAAGCCGACAACCGCAGTCGTATGACCTACCGCGTGTCTGACGCCACAGGACGGTGGATTGATGGTGCACAAGACTTGCCAGCGTGGCAAGGACGCTTGCCAGACCAAGGGCCGTATGCGGCCTTGGTGGATTTTTACGACGCCCGCTTGGGCAGTGAACCGGTGCGGGTGGCCGTGTTATTGCAACCGGTGGCCACCGGCAGCGAACGGGCGATGGCGATGGTGCAAGTGGCCGAAACCCTGGAAATTCGACAAACGCTGGCGCGGAAAATTTTGCTAGACACGCTACTGCGGCAAGCCGCGCTGATCGCTGTTATTGCAGGGGTTGTGCTGTTTGTAGTCCAAAGGGTGACACGGCCTGTTCGCAGGCTCAGCCAGGCTTTATCGAGTCGCCAAGAAGACGATCTCAGCGCGATCGACGAGGCAGGTCTGCCACGCGAGTTGCGACCACTGGCCCAAGCCACTAGCCAAGTGATGCAACGCCTCGAACACTTGTTAGAAAACCAAAAAAAGTTTGTCCGGGACGCCGCCCACCAACTTCGAACACCGCTTGCCGTTTTGAAACTGCAAGTGCAATCAGCCCGGCGTGGTGATCTTGCCCCCCACTTGGCGCTCCAAGACATCGAGGCGACCGTTGACAGGGCCACGCAACTGGCCAACCAAATGCTCTCCTTGGCCAAGATTGAACAATTGCGTCAGCAAAAAGATTACCACTGCTTAGATTGGGCGCCGTCGGTGCGCGAGATTGCGCTGGATTTATCGCCTCTTATTGCGGCCAAATCCTTGGACTTTGAAATAGAAACGCAGGCCTGCACCGTCTTGGCCCACGCCTGGATCTTGCGTGAAATGACCCGCAACCTCCTTGACAATGCGATTCGCTATTGCCCAATAGGCGCCAGCTTGCGGATAGATTTACGGCAGAAAGGTGCCTACGCCGTGCTGCTCATTGCAGACTCTGGCCCCGGTATGGACGCAGCCCAAAGTGCGCGCTTATTTCAAGCTTTCGCGACTGAGCGGCCCGCATCAGGCTCAGGGCTTGGTTTGACCATCGCACGGGAAATGGTCTTGGCCCTGGGCGGAGAAATTAGCTTGGAGAACCGTTTTGAAGCCAGTCATGTGGTCGGTTTAGACGCCCTGATTCGTCTGCCTATGACTAGGCCAGTTACTTGATGAATGGATTACCAAAGCCGGGGCGCATCGCATATGAAGCGTCCATAGAAATTACCGGTTAGGTGACTTGCGCATCTGGTTATAGATTGAAACAAACGCACTCAGACCTAAGGAAAGCGGCTTTGACTTGGCTTCGTCCGTGAGCATGTTCATCAAAATCCCCATACCCGATGATGGCATCAGTGATTCGATTTCTGGGGCACCTACAAAGCCCATAGAACATTCGTTAAAGCTGCGATGCGAAATGGTGTTTTCTTGTTCCTTATTTATTCGCGTATGCCTTAAATCAGGGTCGATGAATTTTTCGTAAATATTCTCAACCGATTTCTTTCTACCCTCTAAGATTTGAACAAATTCTCCTTGGTGGTAGATCAGCATCCCAGTGATATCTTCTGCCAAATTACGACGTCGCGCCGAATCTAATATTTGATTTAAGTCTTCATCAGTTAGATGGGGCGCCACCGATACGCTGCAATACAAGAGTTCTACTAACATTTCCTACCTCACGATCGAATGCCGAATATTCAGTTCGCTATCAAATTTTTTAATTAAGTTAAATATTTACGTTTTGGCGTCCGGTTTTAGGGTCAGCGTAAGCCGCAGTTTGTCCGCTCTGACCTACAACTTTAGGCAACTCGCCTGCGCGCCGGCCGTCAAGTCAGCGGCACATTTTTGAACTAAGGGAGAGTCGCGCACACCAGAAGATCGGCTATACGGACCCCGGTACATCGTGCCAATTTAAGACGTTTATTCAGGACAAAATAGGGGGGACAAATGTTTCTTTTTTCTCGCCCTGATTAGCGATGCCAAAAAATGTCGCCCTCTTACGGTCAAAATCGATCGATTGCCTAAGCGCTCGTAAACACTACCTGTAAGGTGACTTGCGCATCTGGTTGTAGATTGAAACAAACGCACTGAGACCTAATGAAAGAGGCTTTGACTTGGCTTCGTCCGTGAGCATGTTCATCAAAATTCCCATGGCTGAGGATGGCATAAGTGATTCGATTTCTGGGGTACCTACAAAACCCATAGACCATTCGTGAAAGCTACGATGTGAAATTGTGTTTTCTTGTACTTTATTGATAGCCGTATGTCTAAGGTCAGAGCCAATGAATTTTTCATAGACATTTGCAACCGATTTACTTTCACCCTCTAAGATTTGAACAAATTCTCCTCTGTGATAGATCAGCATCCCAGTGATATCTTCCGCCAAATTACGACGTCGCGCTGAAGCTAATATGTGATTTAAATCTTCATCAGTGAGCTTGGGCGCTACGGATACGCTGCAATACAAGAGTTCGACTAACATGCCTATCCCATGATCGAATGCTGGATGTTCAGGCCACTGTCAATTTTTTTAATCAAAAACATATTTACGTTGACCCGCCCCTTGGACGGACAAACGCCCAAATAATTGTTTTTTTAGGACCTCAGACATTGCCGCTGATAGGGCCAGTTTTCAGGCCGTAACGTTCATTTATTGACTACTTTTATTTCCAAGCAGATTGTCTGTAACGGATACATCAGCCGCTGAAAATACGGCATTATTTTCAGCCGGCCTAATGATGTTGACAGCTGAGTCTTGGAGCGATCGCGTACTCGCCGTACGGTGCTGCATTTCGGAGAAGTAAAGTCCCCAGCACTTTACAGCTGCGGATGTCCGTTGTGCAATTGTTGCGGTTGTTTCTGTCGAGTGCATCATTTCTCTCCGGTGAATGCGCGCGGGCGCGGCGAACGGTTATACATTCAGCCTAAGCCGCAGCTCGTCCAGGACAACCAACGCTTTTGGGCGAATCGTGGGCGCTTTGGACATCAAGTCAGCAGTAAGCCTTTTTTGAACTAAGGGCTAGTCGCACGCAACAAAAAATGCGTATTCCAACCCCATCCTTGACTGGTAATTTAAGGCCTTTGTCTGGGACAAAAGAGAGGGGACAAATGTTTATTTTTTTGTTACCCTGAGTGACTATGCCAAATAATGCCTTCGTCTTGCAGTCAGACATCGAACGTCAAACGGGATTTGGCATTGAACAACTACGGAAGTGGCGCCAACGGTTTGGCTTTCCTCCTGCGCAACATGATCTAGGCGGAAGGGCGATCTATTCACGCGACTCCGTCAATAGGCTCATGGTGATCAAACGCCTGCTTGAGGCTGGTCTTCGCCCCGGTCAAGTTGTAGCCAAGACGGAAGTTGAAAATTTAAAAATGGCTGCGGATCTCAACCTATTCAAACCTCATGTAGACCGTTCAGACTCCACAAATGCTTTGATCAGTCTTCTGGGCTATTCCGACAGCGAAGGATTTAAGGCCTTGCTGCGCAAACAACGCGCTAAGCGCACCATGTTGGACTTCGTCCAAAACACCATCACCCCACTGATGCTTGGCATTGGAGACGCCTGGCTAAGCGGTGAAATCGATGTCTACCACGAACACATTTGCTCCTCAATGATCGAACGCTATTTGATTGCAGAAACACTCAAATCAAAACCAAAGCTTAGCTATCCAGTTTTTTTATTCGCTTTGCCCCCTGGTGAGCGCCATGAGCTTGGATTGCTTATGGTCGAGGCCGTGATGGCAGAAGCTGGTGCTTACATCGTGAACGTTGGAACCGATATTCCAATAAACTGTTTGAAGTTGGCTGCAATCGAGTACAAAGCCGACGTGGTTGCGATAACGTTCAGTTTTGCTTATCCTTCTCGCGATGTGGCCCCAACACTGGCGCATTTGCGGCGTTTGCTACCTCAGAGTGTGCTGATCTGGGCAGGCGGGGCTGGTGTGTCGCAGGTCAAGCGAGCGCCTAAGGGGGTGCGAATAATTTCCCATTTTGGCGAGGCAATTACAGCTCTGGGTGAACTGGTGAGGGCCGGACAAGCTCAACCGTCGGTATGAATCTCGGGGTTCATTTAGCCACCTTCCAACTAGGAATCCAAGAGATCAAAAAATTGGCTTAACAAGAGCTTCGCCAAGCGCTTGCATAAGGAATAAGGCGTTGGCAATGAGTCTGGTTTAGCCAATTCCCGTATGCTTTTAGTTTGCCAAGCCCATCCATCCTGTTACTACAAAACGCTGCGGTAGCCTTCGAGCCGCTTAGCCCAATAATCCGCAGTGATTTGGTCGATGCGCACTCCGGTGCGCTCATTGGCGGCGTGGATGAATTTGCCGGACCCGATGTAAATGCCGACATGGGAGTTGGGCGCCCCCAAGGTGTTGAAGAACACCAAGTCCCCTGGGGCCGCAGCATGGGCTGCAATGGCGCGGGTTTTGCTGGCTATGTCAGCGGCGCTGCCACGTAGTTCAATGCCAGCTGATTCTTTGTAAACAAAGCTCACTAAGCCTGAGCAGTCAAAGCCGGTGTGCAATTTTTTACCGTTATACGCATAGTTGCGATCCAGCATCGCCATGGCCTGCATCACGACGTCTTGCCGTTGTGCCGTTAACACAGCTTGGCTAGAGGCGGGTGCTTGATTGGCACTGCCCGCTTGTCGGCTTGGCGTGGAGCAACCGACCAATGCGGTCAAGAGCAGGCTATACACCAGGGCAATGTATCGATAGCGTGGACTGAAAGTCATGCGCTTATTTTGCACCAAGCTCTTGACGGTGGTTTCGCAATGGGGGCATAGGGTTTAGTTTCTGGCCTTGCCGCCATGCGTTTACACTGACCATATCGGTATGCGCATGGCTGGCGCGAAGTGGCTTTCGGCTGCCTTTTTTTGTATCGACTTACTCTTTCCCCATTTAGTTGCATTAGCCCTTATGTTGCTTGCCTGCTCCGCCCACAACTTAGTGCATCCGTCCCAGGCCAGTCGCATCACCAGGCGAGGGCACGCGTGCCAAGCAGGGTCAAGGCAGGTGCGCCTTCGGGGCGGATTTGCGCAAAGATCCTCCAAGGCATGCGGCATAGAAGTGCACCTATGGGCCTAGCAGTCTCTAGCCTATGGTTTAACTACCGCCAGCGCGTCCAATGGCGCGCAGGTCTGCACCGGGTGTTTCATCGCGGCCCGCAGGACGATCCGGTAGTGGACGGCTTGCGAGGTATGGCCAGCCTGTCGATTGTGCTGTTCCATTGCTTTTTCGGCGCGATGTTCTTGTTGAAGGACTTTGATCGCATTAGCGTTTTTGCAGCGCAATTGCCGGCCTGGCTGGGTTTTCTAGCCAATACCGATAAAGCCGTCGATGTGT
>CANNEW010000118.1 GCA_947503685.1 Comamonadaceae bacterium
ACATGCGGGATAAAACCAGATTTTTCCTGCACTTCCATAATTTTTTCTTGGATATCGGCAGGCAAGCTGTTCAGGTCGGGCAGGGGGTAGCGGGGCATGGGAGGGTCCTGGGGTAAGGAAATAGTGGGGCGTGTCGGCGAATTATGGGGTGGCGCTGGCGGCACGGTGTGGTGCTTTGAAAGCCGGCGCTTCAAAAATGCGGCGGTAGTTCATCGCGCAGGTTACGCGGGGTGTCGCCTTGCGCGTTGCCGATTTGCTGGCGCAGGTGTAGCACCTCGCTGATCAGCGCGGCAATTTGGGTTTGCTGGCGGATCACCGTCTGGTCCAATTTGTCTAAAAGGTCCTCGGCAAAGCTGGCTTTGATTTCCAGAGCGGTCAGGCGGGCGTCTATTCGCGCTGCGGGCATTTCGTCAGGGGTGGTTGGCTCAGTCATTCGGCCATTGTGCCTTTGACGTCTTAGCGGGCATGTTGCAGCTGCCTACTGCCTTTGCTTGGCACATTGCCAATCCCAGCGCAAGGTGTAGGTCAGGTCGATCGGTCAAAATGCGCCCCAAGCGTTATCGAGCTGCGTTTGGCATGGCGCGGCGCCCATTCGAGGTGCTTGGTAGTCTCGGTCCTTTAGTTTCCATGGAGAAGTTGTGTGAATAAAATTTATCCCAGCGCCAAAGCGGCGCTTGATGGCGTCGTGCAGGACGGCCAACTCATTGCGGTGGGTGGTTTCGGCTTGTGCGGCATTCCCGAGGCCTTGATCGAGGCGCTGCGCGACAGTGGCAAGCAAAACCTGACCGCGATTTCCAACAACGCCGGCGTCGATGGCTTCGGTTTGGGTAAGCTGCTCGAAACCCGCCAGATCAAAAAAATGATTTCCAGCTACGTGGGCGAGAACAAAGAGTTTGAGCGCCAATACCTGGCCTGTGAACTGGCCCTGGAATTCACGCCCCAGGGCACGCTAGCAGAAAAGCTGCGTGCCGGTGGCGCCGGCATTCCCGCCTTCTTCACCAAAACCGGTGTCGGCACCCTGGTCGCCGAGGGTAAGGAATTGCGCGAGTTTGATGGTGAAACCTACGTCATGGAGCGCGCTTTGATGCCCGATGTATCGCTGGTTAAAGCGCACCGGGCCGACAAGTCCGGCAATTTGCAGTTTCGTCTGACCGCGCGCAACTTCAATCCGGCAGTGGCCATGGCCGGAAAAATTACGGTGGTGGAGGTAGAAGAAATCGTCGAGACCGGTGCCATCGCACCGGACGATGTACATCTGGCCGGTATTTACGTGCACCGCCTGGTGCTCAACGCCACGCCAGAAAAGCGTATCGAAAAACGCACCATCACCGAAACACCGCGCGACCACGCGGTGCAAACCGAAAAAGTAGGAGCCTGAGCATGAGCTGGACACAAGACCAAATGGCTGCGCGTGCGGCGCAGGAACTCGAAGACGGTTTTTATGTCAATCTGGGCATTGGCATCCCCACGCTGGTGGCCAACTTTGTACCCAGCGACAAAGAAGTCTGGCTGCAAAGCGAAAACGGCATGTTGGGCATCGGCCCCTTCCCCACCGAAGACGCGGTAGACGCAGACCTGATCAACGCGGGCAAGCAGACGGTGACCACCATCAAGGGCTCCAGTATTTTTGGCAGCCACGAGAGCTTTGCCATGATCCGTGGCGGCAAGATCAACCTGAGCATTTTGGGCGCCATGCAGGTGAGCGAACACGGCGATCTGGCTAACTGGATGATTCCGGGCAAGATGGTCAAAGGCATGGGCGGCGCCATGGATTTGGTCGCTGGCGTCAAGCGCGTCATTGTGCTCATGGAGCATGTGGCCAAAAAGAAAGACGGCACCGAAGACCTGAAAATTTTGCCCCAATGCACTTTGCCTCTGACGGGGGTGGGTGTGGTGGACCGCATCATCACCGACCTGGCGGTGATGGACGTGACGCCGCAGGGTCTGAAAGTGGTGGAGTTGGCGCCTGGGGTGACACGCGAGTTTGTGCAGTCCAAAACCGGCGTGCCATTGCACTAAGCACTTTTTTCTTCACATCACCTTGACGTATCGCAATACGCCGCACGCAGCTACTGCCTAGACTGGGAGCCTAACGAGCTCTTGGGTGAGAGGCGCATTGAAAGCCTCTTTTTGTCCATGTCTGTAAGCCCCGCCGCCGCCGCCCCGAGCCCCCCACCATCCCGCCTGGCCAGCGGTTTGACCCTGGCGGTGCTGGGTGCGGTGGCCTTCAGCGGCAAGGCCATCATCGTCAAACTGGCCTACCGCCATGGTGTTGATGCCGTCACGCTCTTGATGCTGCGCATGGCCTTGGCCTTGCCGTTTTTTATCCTGATGGCTTGGTGGGCGGGGCGCGAGCGCAATGGCGTTAAGCCCGCTGCGCTGCAATGGCGCGATGGCCTGGGCATTGTCTGGTTGGGATTTACCGGCTATTACCTGGCCAGCTTTTTGGACTTTGCCGGTCTGGCCTATATCAGCGCCTCGTTTGAACGCCTGATTCTGTACCTCAATCCCACGCTGGTAGTCCTGCTCGGGGCCCTGCTGTACCGGCGCAGGATCAGCCTGTACCAGTGGTTGGGGCTGGCCATTAGCTATGGCGGTGTGTTGCTGGTCTTTGGCCATGAGGCACATTTGTCCGGCGAGGGCGTGTGGCTAGGCTCGGCACTCGTCTTCGGCAGCGCAGTTAGCTACGCCCTATATCTTTCCTACAGCGGCGAAATGGTGCGTCGCCTGGGCGCCTTGCGCTTGGTGGGCTGGGCCAGCGCCGTGGCCTGTATTTTGTGTATTGCGCAGTTTTTGGTTTTGCGGCCCCTTGCCGGTTTAGGGGATTTGGCTCCGCAGGTATGGACCCTGTCGGTTATCAATGCGTCGGTATGCACGGTGGTGCCAGTGGTTTTGGTGATGATGGGCATTGAACGCTTAGGCGCAGGTCTGGCAGCGCAGGTGGGTATGGTCGGCCCGATGTCCACCTTGATGATGGCTGCCGTGTTTTTGGACGAGCCCTTGACCGCCTGGGTGCTGGGCGGTACCGTGCTGGTGGTGGCCGGTGTGTTTGTTTGTACGCGCAGCCCGGTGGTGGTGGCGCCTGCGGCTTGATTGACTTAGAAAGCTTTGCGTAAGCTGAAACCTGTCATTACGAGGCCGCAGGCCGTGGCAATCCAGGTAGTCATGGACTGCCGCGTCGCTAACGCTACTCAGTGACGGGTGTGACGGCGACGCTATGGGGTTTTGCGCTTCGCGTGTGTGGGTATTTTTTGACCTTTGGAGTAAAGCATGGACTTAGGAATAAAGGGCCGTTGGGCTTTGGTATGCGGCGCCAGCCGCGGTTTGGGTTTTGGCTGCGCGCAAGCCCTGGTGCGCGAGGGCGTGCATGTGCTCATGGTGGCGCGCAGGCCCGATGTGCTGGCCGCTGCCGCCGCACAACTGGTCGCTGAGGATGCCGCTGCCAGCGGCGCGCAGGTACTTCATTGCGCGGCAGATATCACCACACCGCAAGGGCGTACTGCCGTATTCGCCATCCGCAGCGACTTTGATATGGTGGTCACCAACGCCGGTGGCCCGCCACCGGGCACCTTTCGCGACTGGGACCGCGATGCCTGGCTGCGCGCGCTGGACGCCAATATGCTCACACCCATCGAACTGATCAAAGCGACGGTCGATGGCATGGCTGCACGTGGTTTTGGCCGCATCATCAACATCACCTCGGGCGCGGTGAAGGCGCCTATCGACATGCTGGGCTTGTCCAACGGCGCGCGCAGCGGTCTGACGGGTTTTGTAGCCGGGCTGGCGCGCTCCGGCATCGCCGCCCAGGGCGTAACGATCAACAACTTGCTGCCCGGCCCGTTCGACACCGACCGCTTGCAGGGCCTGTTTGCCAGCGCAGCACAAAAAACCGGTCAAAGCGTGGAAGCCCTGGCCGCCACACGCCGCAAAGGCATACCGGCGCAGCGCTTTGGCACGCCAGAAGAATTCGGTGCTGCCTGTGCTTTTTTATGCAGCCCGCTGGCCGGCTTTATCACCGGCCAAAACCTGTTGCTCGACGGCGGAGCTTTTGGCGGTACGTTTTAAGGAAATTGCGCTGGCCGGTGCGAACCCTGTTTGCTGGTTATTGGAAACCGGGTCGACCCACAATGCGCGAATCTAGGCCTCAGTTTTGGCCGGCGCCGTCTTGCGCGCCGACAAGACAATGCCCGCTGCAATCAGCGCAAAGGCTGCCGCGTGGAATAGTTGCGGTGATTCCCCTAGAAAAATCGTGGACAGCAGTGCGGCAAACAAGGGGATGAGGTTCATAAAGAACCCGGCCACCGAGGGTCCGACCAGTGCCACCCCGGCACCCCAGGCGCGGTAAGACAAGACCGCAGGCCCGAGCCCAATAAACGCCAGCGCAGCGGCCAATGGCCAGCCCGGCTCCAGCCGGGCATCGGTCAGCGTCCATTCCAGCGAGGCGCAGCCCAGGGCGCCGACCAGGCCAAACACCGTTTGCGCCAGTAAAAAAGCTGCCCAATCGGCGCGAATCGGCGCAGATTCGGTGGTCGGGTGGGCCAACATCCAGCTGTAAAACGCCCATCCGATCGCGGCTATCAGCATGTACACATCCCCGGCCACCAAATGAAAGCCCACCAAAATGTCCCACTGGCCACGGCACATTACCAGCACTACGCCGACAATAGACAAACCTGCGCCCAGCAATTGCCGCGCGGACACCGGCGTGCCAAAGAAAAAACGCCCAATGAGCAGCATCCACACCGGCGTGCTGGCGCCCACCAGCGTCACGTTCATGGCCGTGGAGGTGGTTAGCGCCAGGTACAACATGGCGTTGTAGCTGGCGATGCTCAGCGCCCCGAGCAGGGCGAAGCGCCGCCATTGCGCCCACAGCGGGCTGTCTTTGCGCAGCACCCAGCCCGCCATGGGCAGCAGCACGCAAAAGGCGATCAACCAGCGAAACAAATTGAGCGTCATCGGCGAAATCAGCTCTTGCACCATGCGGCCAATGACCGCATTACCCGCCCACAGGATGGTGGCCAGCGTCAGCAATAGCGCCGCTTTACCGCTCATGTGCAGGGGGGGAGGGCGTGCTCATGACTGCACTGTAACCAGTCCGTGCGCTGGGCCAAATGCGCCCAGCCCGCCCGTGTTGGGCTGTGGCGGGATAATCGCGGTCTTTATCCAATTACCCCTCGCTGGAGCCTACCCATGTCCTCACCTTTGTCCCGTTCTATCCAAATCGACCAGCATGGTGGCCCCGAGCAAATGCATCTGGTGGAAATAGCTGTCGGTGAGCCCGGCGCCGGCGAGGTGCGTATCCGCCACCATGCGATTGGACTCAATTACCTTGACGTGTATCAGCGCAGCGGTTTGTATCCCATGAATTTGCCGGTGCAACTGGGCATGGAGGCCGCTGGCGTCATCGAAGCCGTGGGCGAGGGCGTGACCCACCTGAAAGTAGGCGACCGTGCCGCCTACGCCAGCCAGCCGCCCGGCGCTTATTGCGAGCGTCGTGTGATGCCTGCCAAGTGCGTATGCAAATTGCGCGATGACATCAGCTTTGAAACCGGCGCTGCCATGATGCTCAAGGGCCTGACGGTGCAATACCTGCTCAAGCGAACCCAGCCGCAAGGCGGTTTGGCGGCCGGTGACTTCATTTTGTTCCATGCCGCTGCCGGTGGTGTGGGTTTGATTGCTTGCCAATGGGCCAAAGTCCTGGGCTTGCAGCTCATTGGTACTGCAGGCTCGGACGACAAATGCGCACTGGCCAAGGCCAATGGCGCGGCCCATGTCATCAACTATGCAAAGGAAGATTTTCTGGCGCAGGTAAAGGAAATTACCGGCGGCAAGGGCGTGAAAGTGGTCTATGACTCGGTGGGCAAAGACACCTGGGACAAGTCGCTTGACTGCTTGTCGCCCTTTGGCTTGATGGCCAGCTTTGGCAATGCTTCGGGACCGGTAGCGCCTTTTTCGCCTGGAATTCTCGGGCCCAAGGGATCGATTTACGTAACGCGCCAGACTCTTTTTAGTCATATTTCCACGCGCGAACGCACGCAGGAAATGGCCGACGATTTGATGGATGTAGTGGCTAGCGGCAAGGTCAATATCCACATCGGCCAACGCTACTCCTTGGAAGACGTGCAACAGGCGCACCGCGACCTGGAAGCGCGCAAGACTACGGGTTGCACCATCCTGACCCTGTGACCGGCAGCCCCGCCATCAGCCCCGGCCTGGCCCGGGTACTTTGGGCGCTGATGGTGCTCACGCTGCTGGTCAACGCGGCCAGCATGCTCACGCCCATCATCAACGAGGGCGACTCGGTGCTGTACGCAGCTCTGGCCCAGCATATGCTCCAAAGTGGCGACTACCTGTCACTGGTGCTAGACGGTAAAGACTGGCTGGACAAACCGCATTTCCCGTTTTGGATGGGCGCGCTGTTTTTCAAGCTGTTTGGCATCAGCGCTGGCAGCTACATCCTGCCGGGCTTTGTGTTCCATGTGCTGGGAGGCTATTACACCTACCGCCTGGCGCGCACGCTGTATGGGCGCGAAACTGCCTTGCTCGCCTTGCTGGTGTATCTGTCCACTTACCATGTGATGTACACCACCAGCGCCTTAAAGGCCGAGGCCTTCTTGAACGGCAGCGTCATGGGTGCCTGCTATTACTGCCTGCGTCTGGATGCGACGGGTAGGGCCAAACATCTGTTTCTGGCGGCGGTTTTTAGTGCCTGCGCACTGATGACCAAAGGCGTTTTTACGCTGGTCACTATCGGTAGCGGACTGTTTTTCTTGTGGGCTTATCAAGGACGCTTGACGCAATTACTGCGCCTGCGTTGGTGGTTGATGCTTGGCCTGACCGTGTTGTTTACCGCACCAGAGTTAGTTGCTTTGTACTGGCAGTTTGATTTGCACCCGGAGAAAACCGTGTTCGGCCGCCAGGGCGTCTCGGGCATCCGTTTTTTCTTTTGGGACAGCCAGTTTGGCCGCTTTTTCAATTCAGGCCCCATCACGAACGATGGCGGTAATCCCTGGTACTTTGTGCATGTATTTCTATGGGCTTTTTTGCCCTGGGTCGCGTCTTTTGGCGCTGCAGTCTGGTCGGGCCTGAGGTCATTTGCGGGCTCGGCCAGCGGCCAGCGGGATGCCTTCGTGTATCTGTGCGCCAGCTTTTTCGTAAGCTTTGCGATGTTCAGCGCCACCGCATTTCAGTTGGACTATTACACCGTCATCGTGTACCCCTTTGCCGCGATCTTGTGCGGCCGGTTTTTACTGAGCTGTCTGGATGCGGGGCAGGGCAAGGCGGTTTGGATAGGGCAGCTGGTCTGCACGGTGCTGGCTCTGGGTTTAGGTCTGGGCGTGGCGCTGCAAGTCGGAGATGCGGGCCTGCTCACCTTTTTGCTGGGCGCTTGCATGCTGGGCGCACTGGCCGTCTGGCGCTGGCGCCTTTGGCAAAGAGCCGGTGTGTTACTGGCCTTGCCAGTGCTTTCGGTGAATATGTTGTACGCGTCCTTGGAGGGTATGACCTACATCGCCCAAACGCGCTACAGCGTTCCCTTTAATGTGCTCCCGGTACTGGCCACCAGCCCCGGCACTGCGGTACTGGTCTATGGCATGGACCCCACGGTGGCATGGGAAATCGGCCTATACCGCCGCAGCGCCCCCAGCCTGCGCATCGAGTCGATGGATGCAGCAGCCGAAAAACCCAAGGACTATTTTTTGCTGATCAAGAGCGATGCCTTGCCCGCATTGCGCGCATCCTTAGGCACCTACCGTGTGGTGCATCAAGGCCAATGGGTGGACCACAAAACCGGCTTACTGCCGCGCCAGATCAATCTGGCCAAGGGTACAGAGCCTTTGGAGTCTTTCAGCGTATTGCGCGTGGGGCCGGCAAGCTAGGTGGCGGGCAGGGTCTGAGCCCGTTCTAGCGGCTGCGCCGCACACGCAGTATCTCGTCCAGTATCAGGCAAGTAGCGCCCAGGGTGATGGCGCTGTCGGCCACGTTAAAGGCGGGGAAGTGCATGGCCATCCAATGAAAATCCAAAAA
>CANNEW010000119.1 GCA_947503685.1 Comamonadaceae bacterium
GGCCCGGCCTGCGTCTCCCACCGGGGCTACCACCAGTGCGAATTATTTTTTACCGACTGCCGCGTGCCTGCCTACAAGCGCTTGGGCGAAGAAGGCAAGGGCTTTGATTTGATGGGCGAGTGGCTGGGCGCCACGCGCCTGACGGTAGCTGCCACCAGCGTGGGGCGCGGTCAGCGTGTCATGGAAATGGCTACCCAGTGGGCCGCCACACGCAAGCAATTTGGCCAGTCGATTGGAAAGTTTCAGGGTACTGGTTTTAAACTGGCCGACATGGCCACTGAGCTGGCCGCTGCCGAATTGCTGACTTTGCAAGCGGCCTGGAAATGCGACCAGGGCACTATGACCGACTCTGACGCTGCCATGGCCAAGCTGTTTGCATCGGAGGCGCTGGCGCGCGTGACCGATAACGCGCTGCAAATTTTTGGCGGCATGGGCCTGATGAACCAATTGCCCATAGAACGCTTTTGGCGCGATGCGCGGGTGGAGCGCATTTGGGACGGTACCAGCGAAATCCAACGCCACATCATTTCGCGGGCCCTGTTGCGCGTGCATGGCGGTTAAGCATGGCAACGGTGGCCGAGTCCAAAGCACTTAGGCGTTTGTTTTCGCCGCGCCATATCGCGGTGTTTGGCGGCGCATCGGCCCAAGAGGCGGTGCGCCAGTGCAAAGCCTTGGGCTTTGACGGCCCCATTTGGCCTGTGCACCCCACACGCAAAGAGATGGAAGGCCTCACCTGCTTTGCCAGTGTGCAAGACCTGCCCGAGGCGCCGGATGCCAGCTTTGTGGCCGTGCCGCGCCAGGCCACAGTCGAGGTGGTGCGCCAACTGGCCGCACGCGGCGCCGGCGGGGCTATTTGTTATGCCTCGGGCTTTGCGGAGGTCGGCGGCGATGGCGTCGCGCTGCAAGCCGCTTTGGTGCAGGCGGCGGGCAGCATGGCGCTGATAGGCCCGAATTGCTACGGCATGCTCAATTACCTGGACGGTGTAGCCCTGTGGCCCGACCAGCACGGCGGCCAGCGCCAAAGCCAGGGCGTGGCTCTGATCACCCAAAGTGGCAATATCGGCCTGAACCTGACCATGCAAACCCGTGGCCTGCCGCTGGCCTACCTGATTACCGTGGGCAACAAAGCGGGCAACAGCATGGAGAGCCTGGTTGAGAACCTGCTGTCGGACCCGCGGGTGAGTGTGATCGGCCTGCATATCGAAGGCCTGGACGATGTGGCCGCGTTTTCCCGCGTGGCCCTCAAAGCCTTGCGCCAGGGTGTGCCGCTGGTCGCTTTGAAAGCCGGTTCCTCCACGCTAGGCGCGCAAACTGCCATGAGCCATACCAGTTCGCTGGCCGGGCCGGACGCGCTGTACGACGCCTTGTTTGCCCGCTGCGGCATCGCCCGGGTGCGCGACCCGGCGGGCCTGATCGAGACCTGTAAGTTTTTGCATGTGCACGGACCGCTTTCGGGCAAGCGCATTATTTCGGCCAGTTGCTCGGGCGGCGAAGCCTCGCTGGTGGCCGACCTGGCGCAGCCGCGCGGCCTGGATATGCCGGCTATCCCCCCCGCCGCGCAAGCGCGTCTGCGCGCCGTGCTGGGCGACAAAGTGAACGTGGCTAACCCACTGGATTACCACACCTACATCTGGGGCGATCTGGCGGCGCAGACGGAATGCTTTTCCGGCCTGATGGATTGCGGTTTTGATGCAACTCTTTTGGTACTGGACTACCCGCGCTTGGACCGATGCAGTGCCGACAGCTGGGGTACGACGGTGGACGCTTTCGCGGCGGCGGCAAGCAGCGGGGGCAGAGGCGCCACCGTGGTCGCGTCCCTGCCCGAGGACTTGCCCGAGGAATACGCCAACGCGCTGATGGCACAGGGCATTGCGCCCATGCATGGCATCCCTGACTGCCTGGATGCTATTGCGCATGCAGCGCGCATGGGCGCGGCGCGTGCCCGGTCTTCGGAATTGCATCCACTATCAGAACTGGTGCCGCTGGTTTGGCAGGCCAGCAACGCGCAGGTTGATGCGGCGGGTGTGCAAGCTGCGCCAAATCACACTGCCAGCAGAGCGCCTTCGCACACGCTGGACGAAGCTGCGGGCAAGCGGGCCTTGGCGGCTTTCGGCCTGCCGGCGCCGCGCGGCTTGGTAGTCAGCGCTGCAGAGGCGGCGGATGTCGCCGATAGCCTGGGCTACCCAGTGGTGGTCAAAGCGGTGTCGGCGCAGCTGGCCCATAAAACTGAGG
The DNA here is from genome assembly GCA_947503685.1 of Comamonadaceae bacterium. Classification (GTDB taxonomy): domain Bacteria; phylum Pseudomonadota; class Gammaproteobacteria; order Burkholderiales; family Burkholderiaceae_C; genus Allorhodoferax. The sequence continues at coordinate 2,233 of CANNEW010000119.1, forward strand.
CCGGAGGTGTGCAACTCAACGTGCAAAACGCCGAGGGCGTGCGCGCCGCTATGGCGCGTATGGCCGCGCTGTCTGACCGCTTTCTGGTCGAGCAAATGGCCACGCAAGTGGTGGCCGAAATTATTGTCGGCGTGCAGCGCGATGCGCAGTTCGGGCTCTCGCTCACGCTGGGCGCGGGCGGAATTCTGGTGGAATTGCTGCAAGACGTGCAAACGCTGTTATTCCCCGTGACCCGGGCGGATGTGCAAAGCGCGCTGCGCGGACTCAAAGCCTGGCCGCTATTGGCCGGTTTTCGGGGCAAGGCGGCAGGCGATGTAGAGGCACTGGTCGATGCCGTGCTGGCAATTGCCACCTATGCCCAGGCCAACGCGCACAGACTGCTGGAGCTGGATGTGAACCCCGTTTTGGTAATGCCCGAAGGCCAGGGCGTGCTGGCCGTCGACGCCTTGATTCGTTTAGCTGGAGAAGCCCATGGCTGAAGCCGTCAACTGCGTCGCCGAATGCGGCGTGCTTACCATTACGCTGGACCGGCCCAAAGCCAATGCCATCAACGTGCCCACCAGCCTGGCGCTGTACGCCGCCTTCCAGCAACTGCGGGACGACCCGGCGCTGCGCGTGGGCGTGATCACCGGCACCGGGCGCTTTTTCTCGGCGGGCTGGGATTTGGCCGGTGCCACCGAGGGCGAGGCCATAGACGCCGACCACGGACCAGGCGGCTTTGCCGGACTGACCGAGTTTTTTGATCTGGGCAAACCGGTGATCGCGGCAGTCAACGGTCTGGCCATGGGCGGCGGTTTTGAGTTGGCGCTGGCCGCCGACCTGATCGTGGCCAGCGAAAGCGCTGAATTTGCGCTGACCGAGGTCAAGCTGGGTATGGTGGCCGACTCGGGCGGCGTACTGCGCCTGCCCCAGCGCCTACCGCGCGCGATCGCGCTGGAACTGCTGCTGACCGGGCGGCGTATGGGCGCTGCCGAGGCGGCGCGCTGGGGCCTGGTCAACCAGGTGGTGGCGCCTGAGGCTTTGATGGACGCTGCCAGCGCCCTGGCGAAGCAGATTGTTCAGGCGGCGCCACTGGCGGTGGGTGCAGTGATGGAAATCGTCAAAGCCACGGCGGGCATGCCGATCCCGCAAGCTTACGGAGTGCTGCGCGGGGGCAGTTTGCCGGTGTATCAGGCCATGCTGCGCTCGGAGGACGCCGCCGAAGGCCCAAGCGCTTTCGCCGAAAAGCGTCCCCCGCGCTGGTCGGGACGTTAAGCAGACGCGCGGTGCGGGGGACTTTGGGGGTTCAGGGACTCAATTCCAAGAATTGTCCGTTGCGCACTTTATCGCGAAAAACCTAGGGAATATGCCAATGCTTTTGCCTTTGGCGGCGGCAATAATTGAATTACTATGCAGCTTGAGCGCAAAGCTTATTGCACTCCGGTTCCGCGTGGCTTTTTTGATGGCCCGCGTGAATATGTTTATAAATCTGCTTGGATTGGAGATCTTCAAAAATGGCAAATGTCGAACACAACAGCGACTCGGGCATCGTCCTGGACCGTCGTCAAATCATTCTCGGAGCTTCGGCCGTTGGCTTAGCATCCACTTTGGGTGTCTCTCCCGCCATGGCGCAAAGCGCCCCGAAAAAAGGTGGCACGCTGCGTATGGGCATGGAGGGCGGATCGCCTTCGGACAGCCTGGACCCCCTGACCTATGCGGACTCCATCCCGATCACCATGAGCCTGATGCTGTGGAACAACCTGGTGGAAGTGGCCGACAACGGCGACGCTACCGGCGAACTGTTCGAGAGCTGGGAAGTCAAGCCCGGCGCAGCCGACTGGACTTTCAATGTGCGCAAGGGCATCACCTTCACATCCGGCAAAACGCTGGACGCTGATGACGTGATCTATTCCCTGAATATGCACCGCGGTGAGACCAAATCACCTGCCAAAGCGCTTTTGGCCGACATCAAAGAGATCAAAAAGCTGTCTGCCACCCAGGTGCAAATCACCATGAACAAGGGCAATATAGACTTGCCTTACAACCTGAGCGACTACCACATCATCGTGGTGCCTAATGGTTTCAAAGACTTCAGCAAACCCGATGGAACCGGTGCGTTTACGCTCGATGAGTTCCAGCCCGGTGTGCGTGCCACCTTCAAGCGTAAGTCCGGCAACTACTGGAAGCCCAACCGTGGCAACTTTGACCGTGTTGAGCTGATTTATATCCAAGATGCAAACCAACGCACCACCGCATTGCAAACCGGCACCGTGGACATCATCAACCGCGTGAACCCCAAGACGGCAGCGCTGCTGGCCAAGAACTCGGCCCTCAAAGTCTCGCGTACCCCCGGCATGGGCAACCGCTTCTGCTTTGTCGCACACAGTGACAAAGCACCGTTTAACAATAACGATGTCGTGATGGCGCTCAAGTACGGTATCGACCGCCAGAAGATTGTGGACAACGTCTACAGCGGCTACGCCTCCATTGGCAACGACAACTGCGTCGGACCTAAGATGAAGTTCTACAACCCCAACCAGACCATGAACCGCTTCGACCCGGACAAGGCCAAGTTCCATTACAAGAAGTCGGGCCATAGCGGCGCGATCGAATTGCAAGTGTCCGAAGGCGCTTTCTCTGGTGCCACCGACGCGGGTCAGATCTTCCAAGAGTCGCTGTCCAAGGCCGGTATCAATATGGATCTCAAGCGCGTCTCGGGCGACGGTTACTGGGACAACGTCTGGCTCAAGCAGCCTTTCTGCGCGGTGTACTGGGGCAACCGTCCTACCATCGACAACCAGCTCACCTCGATCTTCTACGGTGGCAAGACCAACCCATGGAACGACAGCCACTTCGAGAATGCCGAGTTCAGCAAAGCGCTGGAAGCAGCCCGCGTGGAAATCGACGCCAAGAAGCGCCAAGCCTTGTACAACTCCTGCCAAGAGCTGGTGTCGCAAAACGCCGGCATGGTGAACTACGCAGTGCAGGACTACCTGGACGCGCACAGCACCAAGCTGCAAGGTCTGACGCCTTCGGGCCGTTACGACATGGGCGATGACCGCATTCCTGAAAAAGGCTGGTTCGCCTAAATTTGCAAGGACGCCGGCCTGACAACCGACGGCGTCGTTTTGTGAATTTTGAAAAAGGGCTTGGGCTTGCGTCCGGCCCTTTTTTCATGCTTTATTTGGTAAGCTTGTCATGGCGTTATGCTACGCGTAGCGGTATAAGTGCCGCGTCTTATTTTTAACTAACGATAGCTCGTCATGGCCAAGTTGATTGTGTACCGGCTGCTTTTGGGGATACTGACCCTGTTTGCAGTTTCGGTGTTGATATTTGTGTGTACGCAAATTTTGCCGGGCGATGTCGCTTCGGCGGTGCTGGGACAAGGCGCAACACCCGAGGCGCTGATTGTGTTTCGCCGCGAACTGGGCTTGGACGTTCCCGCCCACCTGCGCTACTGGAATTGGCTGGTCGGCGCGCTGCACGGCGATCTGGGTGTGGCCCTTACCAATAAGCGCGTCATCATCGACGACCTGCTGCCGCGCTTGCGCAATACCTTGTTTTTGGCCGGTTATGCGGCAGCCGTCGCCATCCCCCTGTCCGTCGGCCTGGGCGTTCTGGCAGCGATCAATGAAGGCAAACTGTCAGACCGGCTGTCCAATATCCTGACCTTGATTGCGATCTCGCTGCCTGAATTTTTTATCGCCTACCTGCTCATCATATTTTTCTCGGTCCAGTTCCACTGGTTCCCCTCCTTGGCCATCGTGTCCAACAGCATGAGCTTCGGTGAACGCGTGTTCCAAACCACGCTGCCTGCGATTACGCTCACACTCTTGGTCGCTGCGCATATGTTGCGCATGACCCGCAGTTCGGTGCTCTCGGTGATGTCCACACCCTATATCGAAATGGCCTTTCTCAAAGGCGCGCCGCGTAAACGCGTCATCGTGACCCATGCCCTGCCCAATGCGGCTGCGCCCATCATTACCGTGATCGCGCTCAATATGGCCTATCTGGTGGTCGGTGTGGTGGTGATCGAAGCGGTGTTTGTCTATCCCGGCCTGGGCCAGTACATGGTCGATGGCGTGTCCAAACGCGATGTACCCGTGATCCAGGCCTGCGGCCTGACTTTTGCGACGGTGTTTGTGCTGCTCAACACGCTGGCCGACATCTTGGTCATTCTGGTCAACCCGCGTTTGCGCCACCAGCGCTAAGCCATTTTCGATTCGCTAAAGCCATGAAACTCTTCGGACACAAACTTACCGCCTCTGCCGCATTTGGCATCGCAGTGGTCGGCCTATTTATATTTATCTCGGTGTTCACTCCTTGGATCGCGCCCTACTCCGAGTCGGCCAACGTCGGCGGGACCTGGGACGAGCCTTCGGTGAAGATGCTTTTCGGAGCGGACCAGATCGGGCGCGACATGCTGACCCGCATGATGTACGGCAGCCGGATGACGATTGGCGTAGCGCTGGCGATTACCGCCTTGTCTTTTTTGATCGGCATCCTGACCGGGCTGGTCAGCGCCGTAGTGGGCGGGGTGGTAGATGTGTTTTTCACCCGTTTGGTTGATGTGATGTTGTCCATCCCCAGCCTGATTTTTGCGCTGATTATTCTGGGCGTTTTTGGCTCCAGCATCCCCACCTTGATTTTGACGATTGCGGTGCTCGACTCCACCCGCGTGTTCCGCCTGTCCCGGGCCCTGGGTATGAACCTGACGGTGATGGAATATGTAGAAGCGGCGCGCCTGCGTGGCGAGGGTCTGTGGTGGGTGATTACCCGCGAAATCCTGCCCAATGCCTGGGCGCCGCTGGTCTCCGAATTTGGCCTGCGTTTTTGCTTTAACTTTTTGTTTATTGCCGGCCTGTCCTTTCTGGGCCTGGGTATCCAGCCCCCCTATGCCGACTTGGGTGGCATGGTGCGCGAGAACGCGGCCGCGATTAACTTCGGCATGATGGCCCCAATCTACCCTGCGACAGCGATTGCGCTGCTGACGGTGTCGGTCAATCTGGTGGTGGACTGGATGCTGTCGATTGATGCGCGCCCTTCCGGCGCTCAGGCTGAACTCTAAGAAAGAGCGAAGGGTATGATTGATTCCACTATTTTGCGTATCAGCGGCTTGCGGCTGGTCAGCGTCACAGGCAATGTCATTGTGGACAATGTTGATCTGCAATTGCAGCGCGGCGAGGTACTCGGCCTGATCGGCGAGAGCGGTGCTGGCAAATCCACCATCGGCTTGTCCAGCATGTGCTACGCCCGTGCCGGTTTGCATATTGCGGGCGGCGAAGTGGTCCTTGATGGCGTCAACATCCGGGCCTTAGATACCGAAGGCCGACGCCAGGTGCGCGGCAAGCGCATTGCCTATATTGCCCAATCCGCCGCAGCCGCATTTAACCCCGCACACAGCCTGATAGACCAGGTCTGCGAAGCGCCGGTACTGCACAAGCTGATGACCCGCCTTCAAGCTGAGGCTTGGGCACGCGAATTGTTTGTGGCGCTGGACCTGCCAGACCCACAAAACTTTGGCAAGCGCTACCCGCACCAGGTCTCGGGCGGACAATTGCAACGCGCCATGGCGGCTATGGCTATGTCCTGCCGGCCTGATGTATTGGTGCTGGACGAGCCCACCACGGCGCTGGATGTGACGACGCAAATTGAAGTGCTGATTTTGCTCAAGTCGCTGATCCGCCAGTACGGCACGGCGGCCTTGTACATCACCCACGATTTGGCCGTCGTAGCCCAAGTGGCCGACCGCATCAAGGTGCTGCGCCACGGCAAAGAAGTCGAAGAAGGCC
>CANNEW010000120.1 GCA_947503685.1 Comamonadaceae bacterium
ATGCGCGGCCCTCAGCGAGCGTGGCGCAGCGCGCTTACTGCCTGCTCGCCGCCGATGAGCGTGTCACCCGCCTTCGGACACGCATGGGGCTTGGTCTCATTGCGGTTGTATCGGCAGGCGCAGTTGGTAGCCCTCGTGGCGGATCACTTGCAGGGTGGGCCCTTCGAAGCCGGCGTCGCAGAGTTTTTTGCGCAGCCGCGTCATCCGCACCGCCAGGTTGGCTTGGCTGGCGCGCTCGAAGTCGGTCATCATGATTTCGAGCAACTGCCAGTAGGCTAGGCGCTGATCGGGGGCGCGTGCCAGCGCGCAGAGCAGCGCCACCTCGACCTCGGCCAGCTCCAAGCAGCCGGCCGGGTCTTGTGCTTTCAGTTTCACAAGCTGCACCGTGAGAATGGCTTAGTTGTCGGGTGGTGCTGGAGTTGCGTTCAGCCCTTGCTCCAGGGACTGCACCGCAGCGGTGAGTTCTTCGATGCTCACGGGTTTGGTGAGATACATGTCAGCACCCGCTTCGTAGCCGGACACCTTGTCGCGCACCGTGTCGCGGGCAGTCATCATCAGGATGCGCAGGCCGGGTTGGATTTGGCGCAGGCGGCGCGTCAGGCTCACGCCGTCTTCGCCGGGCAGGTTCAGGTCGACCACCAGCAGGTCAATCACCGCTTGCGCGCCTTCGTCGCCAAGTTCTTCAGCACACGTCAGGCCGAGCACCCGGTGGCCCAGTGCGCTGAGTACTTCGACGATGGCCTCGCGAAGGTCGTCGTTGTCTTCGACTACGACAATGTTCAGATGGGTAGCCACAATTCGAACCTCACGGTGGAATTTTCTGGCCGGTAGCGCAGTTCGCCGCCCAGGCGATTGGCGATCAGTGAGGACAAGTACAGGCCCAGCCCCGAGCCAGCGCAGCGGGTGGCCCCGGGGCCGCGCCAGTATTTTTTGAAGACGTGCTCGGCGTCGGGAATGCCGGCGTCACCAGCGGTATTCATCACACTTAAATGCAATCCAGCCAATGCGCCGCGTATCTGCACACCCGCCGACACCGCAATCACGCTGTCGCTAGCTCGGTATTTCAACGCATTGTCCAATAGGTTTCCTACGATGATGGCCATCAACTTCCGGTCCGTGGTGCAAACAGGCAGTTCTGGGTCTGCGTTGATCTGGATGTTGGCGTCAGGTGGTAATGGCTCGCATAGCTCTTGCAGCAAGGCGAGCACGTCTACAGCGGCACGCTGCGGCGCTGTCTCGCTGAGCTCAAATTCTCCGCTAAGCGAGCAGCGCCTGAGGATGTCACGTATGGTTTCAATCGCGCGGTATCCACGGGCACGCATGGGGGCCGATGGGCTCAGGCTGCCGATCGCCAGATGGGCGGTAGCCAAGGCGTTGGTCAGTTCGTGGGTGAGCATGGTCATGAACTGGTCTTGCTCGATGCGCTGCTTGCCCTCAAGGACTGCGCCTTGCTCTGCAAGCAAGAGCGCGGAAAGTGTCTTACGGCGGTCCTTCAAACTTTCCAAGGCTCGAAAGCGCAGCGCATTAAACAACAAGGCCGCGCTGATGAGGCCATAGACGATAGCGCTGTACATTGCCCAGGGCGGGCTCGCTGTCAGGCCCAAAGCAGGCAATGTCGCAGTGCACAAGACTGCGAACATCACGGCGTACATGCTGACCAGGTGTCGGCGTGAGAGCTTCGGGGAATCGCCTTGCGTTGGCTGGGCGGTAAGAGCGGCAAGGATCACCAGCAGCAAGGGGTAGATAAACGATATCGTCGTCACGGTCTGTAATGCAAGACTCATTTGGCCGAAAACCATCACCAACACCATGAGAGGCGTGATGATCAGCAGCAAATTTAAGCAATGCATGCCCAATTTGGGAGGATTGAACTCGCGCAAGAAATGCGAGTGAAACCAAATCACTGCCGTGGTGGTAACAGGAAACATGCCAGCGGTGAGTGAGTCTATGAAATGCGCAGACAGCCAACTCGAGAGGTAGACGCGCGGAAAACCAAGCAGCGTCATTGCAAACAAGATGGAGGCGACCTGATGGACAATGAAAGCCGCCATCACGCGATCAGGGTGCTCAAACCATGCATTGACCGCCGCGATCAAGACCATGAACAAGAAGATGACCACGCCCCCAAAGATCAATTGCTGCTGCCTGTCTTGCGCCTCTGCGTCATCCCGGCTCAGGGCCTCGACATGAATTCCATGGTGGGTCTTGGTCCGCAGTCGCAGCAAGACCTCAATGGGCTGGGTGGGTGCGGCGATCAAGAAGTTCTGATTGAAGGAACGGTATTCGCTTAGCCGCCAGTCGTGTTTGTCCCCCGCCATTTGCGGTGGGAGTTCGGGGTGCTGGGGGTCAAACAGCGCGATTTCGTCGAGGTGCCCAGGTTGGATCCGCAACACCAATATGTCTGGGCGGCCTTTACCATGCAGTTCTTCATTCGCCAAAGGCGCAATGGTGAGCCGTACCCAAGTCGTCGACGCCTTGTAACCCAGCCGAAGCGGGCCGACATACGGGGTCCAGGCCATTCCCCGAACCTGATCCGCGCCGAGGCTGTTGGTGGGGTCGTCAAGCCAAGCCTGCGCAATCACGCGGTCACGCTGCTCTTGCTGATCAAGCGCCGGCTGTGCGGTTTGGGCCTGACCTTGCAGCGGCCAGGAGGCCAGCAGCCAAACCAGGCATAAATGCGCCAAAGGTGCGATTAGTCGAGCGAAGAAGGACAGGCGCATGGGAGGGCTAAGCAATGTTTAGATAGATGTTAATGGTTTTGTGAATATTGGCGTTTAAGTCCCGTCCACGTAAAGCTTGCGAGCGCGCCGGATAAGAACCGCCGCCAAGTCGGCCCAGATGCTAAAGGTGGCAATTCGAACTTTTACGGCACTAACCACAGGTGGGTAACCATGAACAAAAAAGCCCGGAAATCCGAGCTTTTCTGTTTTGCAAATTTAAAAAACTTGCGCGCTTTTTGAGAACCTACAAACTTAAATATCAATATTCCCCGCCCGCAGCGCATTGGCTTCGATGAACTCGCGGCGCGGTTCCACCTCGTCGCCCATGAGCATCGTAAACACGCGGTCGGCTTCGATGGCGTCGTCGATTTGCACTTTGAGCAAGCGGCGCACCGTTGGGTCCATGGTGGTTTCCCAGAGTTGCGCGGGGTTCATTTCGCCCAGGCCTTTGTAGCGCTGGCGCGCCGTGCCGTTTTCGGCCTGGGCAATCAGCCAGGCCATGGCTTGGCGGAAATCGCTGACCTTTTCTTCCTTGGCCCGCTCGCCCTCGCCGCGCATCACGCGGGCGCCTTCAGAAAGCAGGTCTTTGAAGGTGCTCGCCGCTTCGGCCAGCGCACCGTAATCTGCGCCGTGCACAAAGTCTTGCGTGAGCACGCTGCTTTTGACGTTGCCGTGGTGGCGGCGGCTGATACGCAATATGGGCTTGTCGCTGCGGACGTCAAACTCGCCAGCGACTTCGGCATCGGGCAGGCGCGCTTGCAGGGCTGCGGCAGAAAGCTCGGCGTCGGCCACGGTGTCTAAGTTCAGCGCCACGCCATCGGCTACGGCGCGCAGGGCTTCGGCGTCCATGAAGTTTTGCAGGCGCGCGATCACGCTTTGCGCCACCTGGTGCTTGCGCGCCAATTCGGCCAGGGTGTCGCCTTGTAGCGTGCTGCCGTTGGGGCCGCCGGTAAATACCGAGGCGTTGATGAGCGCAATGCGCATCAAAAAGCTGTCCAGTGCCGAGGCGTCTTTCAGGTACAACTCTTCTTTACCGGCCTTGACTTTGTAGAGCGGTGGTTGCGCGATGTAGATATGCCCACGCTCCACCAACTCGGGCATTTGGCGGTAGAAGAAGGTGAGTAGCAAGGTGCGGATATGCGCGCCGTCCACGTCGGCGTCGGTCATGATGATGATGCGGTGGTAACGCAGCTTGGCGACGTTGAAGTCGTCGTTGCCGGTGGTGCCACCGGCTTTGCCGATGCCGGTACCCAGGGCGGTAATCAGCGTCAATATTTCATTGCTGGTCAGCAGCTTTTCGTAGCGTGCTTTTTCCACGTTCAGGATCTTGCCGCGCAAGGGCAGGATGGCTTGGAATTTACGGTCACGGCCTTGCTTGGCGCTGCCACCGGCCGAGTCGCCCTCGACGATATAGATCTCGCACATGGCGGGGTCTTTTTCCTGGCAGTCGGCCAGTTTGCCGGGCAAGCCCATGCCGTCGAGCACGCCTTTGCGGCGCGTCATGTCGCGCGCTTTGCGGGCTGCTTCGCGGGCGCGCGCGGCTTCGATAATTTTGCCGACGATGATCTTGGCATCGTTGGGCCGCTCTTGCAGGTAGTCGGCTAGCAGTTTGCTGACGATATCTTCCACCGGGCCGCGCACTTCGCTGGAGACCAGCTTGTCTTTGGTTTGGCTGCTAAATTTGGGCTCGGGCACTTTCACCGATAGCACGCAGCACAGGCCTTCGCGCATGTCGTCGCCAGTTACCTCAACCTTGGCTTTTTTGGCCAGCTCGGATTCGTCGATGTATTTGTTGATGACCCGTGTCATGGCCGCACGCAAACCGGTCAGGTGGGTACCGCCGTCGCGCTGGGGAATGTTGTTGGTAAAGCAGAGCACTTGCTCGTTGTAGCCACTGTTCCACTGCATGGCCACTTCCACGCCGATGTTGGTGTTCTGGTCGCTCTGGCGGTCGCCAGTGGCGTGGAAGATATTGGGGTTGAGAACGCTCTTGCCTTTGTTGATGAAGTTCACAAAACCTTTGACGCCACCCGCGCCCGAGAAGTCGTCTTCTTTGCCGGTGCGCTCGTCCTTTAAGCGGATGCGCACGCCGTTGTTCAAAAAGCTCAGCTCGCGCAAACGCTTGCTCAAAATTTCGTAGTGGAAAACATTGTTTTCTTTGAAGATATCGGTGTCGGGCAAAAAGTGCACTTCGGTGCCGCGCTTTTCGGTATCGCCCGCAATCTTCATGGGCGAGACTTCCACCCCGTCTTGCATTTCGGTAATGCGGTTTTGCACAAAGCCTTTGCTGAACTCCATGACATGCACTTTGCCGTCGCGCCGGATCGTGAGGCGCAGCATTTTGGACAGTGCGTTGACGCAGCTCACGCCCACGCCGTGCAGGCCGCCTGAGACTTTGTAGCTATTTTGGTTAAATTTGCCGCCCGCATGCAACTCGGTGAGCGCGATCTCGGCAGCGCTGCGCTTGGGCTCGTGCTTGTCGTCCATCTTCACGCCGGTGGGGATGCCGCGGCCGTTGTCGGTCACGCTGATGGAGTTGTCGGAGTGGATGGTGACCACGATATCGTCGCAATGCCCTGCCAGCGATTCGTCGATGGAGTTGTCCACCACCTCGAACACCAGATGGTGCAAGCCGGTGCCGTCCGAGGTGTCGCCGATGTACATGCCCGGGCGCTTGCGCACGGCCTCCAGGCCTTCGAGAATCTGGATGGAGCCTTCGCCATAGGCGTCGGTGGCGCCGGCCTGGTTGGTGTCTATGGTGGGCTGGAAGTTGGAGCTATCCTCGCCGCTTTCGCCGGTGTTGACGCCTTCGCTGGAGTCATTGTGAGGGGCGTCGGGCTGCTTGTCTTGGGTCATGGAGAAGTCTTCTGGTTATCAATTCGGGCATCGCCAACCTATGAGGATTTGCGTTGCCACTCAAAAAATCTGCTGTTCTTGAATGTCCAAACCCCCGGGCTGCGGGGGTTTGGCTTGGGGGCACCGGACGGGGCGCGGTCAAATGCGCATGGGCATCACCACGTATTTGAAGGTGGCGTTGTCGGGAATCGTCATCAGCGCCGAGCTGTTGCCGTCCGAGAACTCTAGGGTGACCATTTCCTGGCTCATATTGGACAAAGCGTCGATCAGGTAAGTGACGTTGAAGCCGATTTCGATGCTGTCGCCTTCGTAGTCGATATCGATCTCGTCCACCGCCTCTTCCTGCTCGGCGTTGTTGGCCGCCATGCGCAGGGTGCCAGGGTCGATATTTAAGCGTACGCCTTTAAACTTGTCGCTGGTCAGAATCGCGGTGCGCTGCAAGGTGGACAGCAGGGTGGCGCGGCCCAGGACGATGCGGTTTTTGTGGTTTTTGGGGATGACGCGGTTGTAGTCGGGGAACTTGCCCTCGACCAGCTTGGTCACAAACTGCATGCCCTCAAAGCTAAAGCGCGCCTGGTTGCTGGCAAATTGCATGTCGATGGCGCCCTCGGCCTCCGAGAGCAGGCGCTGCAACTCGATCACGGTTTTGCGCGGCAAGATGACTTCCTGCTTGGGCACTTCCACATCCAGCGTGGCCGAGGCAAAGGCCAAACGGTGGCCATCAGTGGCAACTAAGCTGAGCTGCTTGCCTTCGGCAACAAACAAAATGCCGTTGAGGTAGTAGCGGATATCGTGCACAGCCATAGCGAATGACACTTGGCTGAGCAGGTTTTTAAGGGTTTTTTGCGGCACGCTGAAAACCGGGCCAAAACTGGGCGACTCTTGCACCAGCGGAAAGTCTTCCGCGGGCAGAGTTTGCAAGGTGAACTTGCTCTTGCCGCCTTTGAGGATGATTTTGCTTTGGCTCGCTTCCAGGGACACAGACTGGTCGGCGGGCATGGTGCGCAGAATATCGATCAGCTTACGTGCACCGATGGTGGTACTGAAATCAGCGGCATCGCCACCAAGCTCCGCGCTGGTGCGGATCTGGATTTCCAGGTCGCTGGTGGTCAATTGCAGACTAGAGCCGGTTTTGCGCACCAGCACATTGGCAAGAATGGGTAAGGTGTGGCGACGTTCGACGATGCCGGCCACCGATTGCAACACGGACAACACTTGGTCTTGCGTGGCTTTCAAAACGATCATGTAGGACTCCAAATTTCTATCTATTTACCGCTGGCAGGCGCAAACATGCAGCACCCGCTATTTTCGCTGCTTATTGGCCTGTTTTCCGTCGAGAAAGGCACTTTTATCTCAGCCTTTGAGGGTTTGCTCCAAAACGTGCAGCTGCTGGTTCAATTCTGTCGCCTGCTGGCGTTCTAGGCTGATTTTGCGCACCGCGTGCAGTACCGTGGTGTGATCCCGCCCGCCAAATAGCTCACCAATCTCGGGCAGGCTTTTCTGCGTCAGCTCTTTGGCCAGGTACATGGCGATCTGGCGCGGCCGGGCAATACTGGCCGGGCGCTTCTTGGAATACATGTCCGCGACCTTGATTTTGTAGTAGTCCGCCACGGTTTTTTGAATGTTTTCCACAGATATCTGGCGGTTCTGGATCGATAGCAGGTCTCTTAAGGCTTCGCGGGCCAGCGGGATGGAGATTTCCTTTTGGTTAAAGCGCGAATACGCCAGACATTTGCGCAAAGCGCCCTCCAGCTCGCGGACATTGGAGCGCACATTTTTGGCGACAAAAAAGGCCACTTCCTCGGGCATTTCCGCGCCCTCGGCGCGCGCTTTGTTGATCAAGATCGCCACCCGCATCTCCAACTCGGGCGGCTCGATGGCTACCGTCAAGCCGGAATCAAAACGCGAAACCAGGCGTTCGTGGATGTCCGTCAGGCCCTTGGGGTAGGTGTCGCTGGTCATCACGATGTGGGATTTTTTGGCCAGCAAAGCCTCAAAAGCGTTGAAAAACTCTTCCTGGGTACGCTCTTTATTGGCAAAAAACTGCACGTCGTCGATGAGCAACAAGTCCAGGGAATGGTATTTGTCCTTGAATTCGTCAAAGGTTTTTCGCTGGTAGGCCTTGACCACATCGGACACAAATTGCTCGGCGTGGATGTACAAAACCTTGGCCGCCGGCTTGTCGGCGAGCAAACGATTGCCTGCAGCGTGCATCAAATGGGTCTTGCCCAGGCCCACGCCGCCATAGATAAACAAGGGGTTGTACAGGTGTCCGGGCGTAGTGGCGACATGCATGGCCGCGGCGCGCGCCATGCGGTTGGCGCTGCCTTCGA
>CANNEW010000121.1 GCA_947503685.1 Comamonadaceae bacterium
GTTGTCGCTCAGGTAGTCGGTCAATTGCTCGGCCATGCGCTTGGTGAGCGTCGTAATCAGTACACGCTCGTTTTTGTCCACCCGAATGCGGATTTCCTGCAGCACATCGTCCACCTGCGAGCTGGCCGGGCGGACTTCCACTTCTGGGTCCACCAAGCCGGTGGGCCGCACCAGTTGCTCCACCACCCGGCCAGTATGGTCTTTTTCCCATTGCGCGGGCGTAGCCGAGACGAAGACCGCCTGGCGCATCTTGCGCTCGAACTCTTCAAACTTCAAAGGCCTATTGTCCAGGGCGCTGGGCAGGCGAAAGCCGTATTCCACCAGCGTGGTTTTGCGCGAACGGTCGCCGTTGTACATCGCACCCAGTTGGCCGATGAGCACATGGCTCTCGTCCAAAAACATGAGGGCGTCTTTGGGCAGGTAATCTGTGAGCGTCGCCGGTGGATCGCCGGGCGCTGCGCCGGACAAATGGCGCGAGTAGTTTTCAATGCCCTTGCAATGCCCTACTTCGCTGAGCATCTCCAGATCAAAGCGGGTGCGCTGTTCCAGGCGCTGCGCCTCCACCAACTTGCCCATGCCCACCAGTTCTTTGAGCCGGTCCGACAACTCAGTCTTAATCGTTTCCACCGCCATCAGCACCTGCTCGCGCGGCGTGACGTAATGGCTGCTGGGGTAGACGGTAAAGCGCGGAATTTTTTGGCGTATGCGCCCGGTCAACGGGTCAAAGAGTTGCAGCGACTCGATCTCGTCGTCAAACAACTCCACGCGGATCGCCATTTCGCTGTGCTCAGCCGGGAAGATGTCGATCGTGTCGCCGCGCACGCGGAAGGTGCCGCGCGAAAAATCCATGTCATTGCGCTGGTACTGCATACGCACCAATTGCATGATCATGTCGCGCTGGCCTAGCTTGTCGCCAGCGCGCAGCGTCATCACCATCTGGTGGTAGGCCTCGGGTTGGCCGATACCGTAAATCGCCGAGACGGTGGCGACGATGATCACATCGCGCCGCTCGAGTACGCTTTTGGTGCAAGACAAGCGCATCTGCTCGATGTGCTCATTGATCGCCGAGTCCTTTTCAATAAACAAATCGCGCTGCGGCACATAAGCCTCGGGCTGGTAGTAGTCGTAGTAGCTGACGAAATACTCCACCGCATTATTCGGAAAAAACTCGCGGAACTCGCTGTAAAGCTGCGCGGCCAGGGTTTTGTTGGGCGCAAAAATAATCGCCGGCCGTCCCAGCTTGGCAATCACATTGGCCATGGTGAAAGTCTTACCCGAACCCGTCACCCCCAGCAGTGTCTGAAACACCTCGCCGTCGCGCACGCCCTCAACCAGCTGCGCAATCGCCGTCGGCTGGTCGCCCGCCGGGGGATAGGGCTGATACAGCTCAAAAGGCGAGTCAGGAAAACTGATAAATTCGCCCGGGCGATGGGGCGCTAGGACTTCGAGGGGTTCAGACATGGGTTGCAAAATGAGCGTAACCCGCTAGCTTAGCGCAGTACGCCCTAGCATGCAGTGGCTTAAGGTGACCGGCACCAGATGGCCCGTCAGGGCGATGACCGACGAAGGCTAAAATGAGTGCCTGCTTTTCCCTTTGCCCCGCGTGGATGCGGGCGCATCAACTTCCAACTTCTTCAGGACTACTTCATGTCTCTTTTCTCCGCCGTCGAAATGGCCCCGCGCGACCCGATTTTGGGTCTGAACGAACAATTCAACGCCGATACCAACCCCGCTAAAGTCAATTTGGGCGTCGGCGTGTATTTCGACGAGAACGGCAAACTGCCCTTGCTGCAATGCGTGCAAGCAGCGGAAAAAACCATGATGGAAAAGCCCACTGCGCGTGGCTATTTGCCGATTGACGGCATTGCCGCCTACGACAGCGCCGTCAAAGGCCTGGTCTTTGGCGAAGGTTCCGAGCCGGTCACCTCCGGCCGTGTGGCCACCGTACAAGCCGTGGGCGGCACGGGCGGTCTGAAGATCGGCGCTGACTTTTTGCAGCACGTCAGCCCCGGCGCCACCGTATTGATTTCGGACCCCAGCTGGGAAAACCACCGCGCGCTGTTCAGCCACGCTGGCTTCAAAGTGGAAAGCTACGCCTACTACGACAGCCAGAAGCACGCCGTGAATTTCGAGGGCATGCTTGCTTCCTTGAACGCAGCGGCGCCGGGCACCATCGTGGTTTTGCACGCCTGCTGCCACAACCCTACCGGCTACGACATTACTGTCGCGCAATGGGATCAGGTCATCGGCGTCATCCAGGCGCGCAGCCTGACGGCCTTTTTAGACATGGCTTACCAAGGCTTTGGTCACGGGATTGCGCAAGACGGCGCGGTGGTCGCCAAGTTTGTCGCCGCCGGATTGAACTTTTTCGTGGCCACCTCTTTCTCCAAGAGCTTCAGCCTATACGGCGAGCGCGTCGGTGCCCTGAGCGTGGTCTGCCAGGACAAAGAAGAATGCGCCCGCGTACTGAGCCAGCTCAAAATCGTGATCCGCACCAATTACTCCAACCCGCCCATCCACGGCGGCGCGGTAGTGGCCGCCGTGCTGGGCAGCCCGGTATTGCGCGCCCAGTGGGAAGAGGAACTGGGCACCATGCGCGTGCGCATCAAAACCATGCGCCAACAACTGGTTGAGGGCCTGAAAGCGGCTGGCGTAGCCCGTGATATGGGCTTTATTACCAGTCAAATCGGCATGTTCAGCTATTCCGGCTTGAACAAGGACCAGATGGTGCGCCTGCGCAATGAATTCGGCGTGTATGGCACCGATACCGGCCGCATGTGCGTGGCCGCGCTGAACGGCAAAAACCTGGACTATGTGTGCCAGTCGATTGCCAAGGTGCTCTGAGCGCGGCGCGCGGCTAAGCAAGCGCGTCGGATTTCCGACGCGTCAGCACAGCAAACCGGAAAGGCTGTTATATTGCACTGCAACATTTTCCAAAGGATAGCCCGATGCTCTATGAGCTTTACGAGACCCAGCGCGCACTGATGGAACCCTTTTCCGACCTGGCCAATTTCGCGGCCAAGTCGCTGTCAAACCCAGCCTCGCCTCTGGCACAAAACTCACTTTCACAGCGTATGGCGGCCGGCTACGAGCTGATGCACCGCCTCGCCAAAGACTACGAAAAGCCCGAGTTCGGCTTGCGTGCCGTAGAGGTTGATGGTGTCGAAGTTGCGATTCACGAGCGCGTCGAGTGGAGCCGCCCGTTTTGTGATTTGCTGCGTTTCAAGCGCCTGACCGACGATTCGGACACCTTAATCAAAATCAAGGACCAGCCGGTCGTGTTGATCGTGGCGCCGCTTTCGGGCCACTACGCAACGCTGCTACGCGACACCGTCAAAACCATGCTCAAAGACCACAAGGTCTATATCACCGACTGGAAAAACGCACGCTTAGTGCCGCTGTCCGAAGGTCGATTCAATCTGGATGACTACGTCAACTATGTGCAGGACTGTATCCGCCATGTGCAGGGCAAATACGGCAACTGCCATGTGATGAGCGTCTGCCAACCCACGGTGCCGGTACTCGCTGCCGTGTCGCTCATGGCTTCGCGCAATGAAAAAACACCCTTGTCCATGACCATGATGGGCGGCCCGATTGACGCACGTAAATCGCCTACTGCCGTCAACAACCTGGCTATGAACAAAAGCTACAACTGGTTTGAAAACAATGTGATTTACAAAGTGCCGGGCAAGTTCCCTGGCGCCGGTCGCCGTGTGTATCCGGGCTTTTTGCAGCACACCGGTTTTGTGGCCATGAACCCGGACCACCATGCCAAAAGCCATTACGATTATTTCAAAGACCTGATCAAAGGTGACGACGTCAGCACCGAAGCGCACCGCAAGTTTTATGACGAGTACAACGCGGTGCTGGACATGGACGCCGACTACTACTTGGACACTATCAAAGTAGTGTTCCAGGACTTCAGTTTGGTTAACGGCACCTGGGATGTACGCTCCCCTCGAGGCGACGCAGAGCGCGTGCGCCCTTCTGCCATCAAGAGCACTGGATTGCTGTCGGTGGAAGGCGAGCTGGACGATATTTCAGGCTCAGGCCAAACCCGCGCCGTGCATGAAATTTGCACTGGCGTGCCACCGGCGCACAAGAAGCATTTTGAGGTAACCGGTGCCGGCCACTATGGTATTTTTTCGGGCCGACGCTGGCGCGACGTGGTGTACCCGACGGTCAAAGCGTTTATCAAGAGCTACCAACCTGCGGGCGCGATGCCTGTTGCGACTATGGCTAAAGCAGATGTAGTGACACCCACCACGAAGCCTGCGACCAAAGCGCGTCGCCCGGTTTCCAAGCCCGTATTGGCAACACCGGTGGCGAAAGCATCGAAAACGACTCCCAAGGCTGCTATTGTGAAAAAACCGGCTGTCAAGCCGGTACGCGCCAAGGCCGCGCGCAAAGCTTGATACGGATGCAGTGACAGCCACGCCGCCCCCTGCCGACGCGCTGGCTGCGCGCATCCTCGATGCGCTGCCGCAAACCCAGTGCACGCGCTGCGGCTATCCCGATTGCGCGGCCTATGCGCAAGCCATTGCGCAACAAGACGCACCCATCAACCAATGCCCGCCCGGCGGGGCCCAAGGCATAGCGCGCCTGTCGGTAATTACCGGCCGAGCTGTCGTGCCGCTGAATCCCGAATTCGGCATAGAAGGCCTGCGCAGCGTGGCCTTCATCGACGAAGACTGGTGCATCGGCTGCACCTTGTGCATCGAAGCCTGCCCCACCGATGCCATTTACGGTACCAATAAGCGTATGCATGGGGTGATTGAAGCATTCTGTACCGGCTGCGAGTTATGCATCCCGGTCTGCCCGGTAGATTGCATATTGCTAGAGCCTGTACATAGCGCAGACTCTAGCTTGGCCCCGCCTACCGGCTGGGATGCGTGGTCCGAGGACTTGGCCCAAACCGCCCGCACCCGTTATGCCGCAGCGCAAAGCCGCCGTGCAACGAGTGCTGACTCCAAGCGGGCAGTCAAGGCACTAAAAGCCGCAGACAAACTTTCAGACCTCGCCAAGCACTCGCGCATCAGCGATCCGGCAGAGTTGGAGCGCAAAAAAGCATTAATTGAAGCCGCTATGGCGCGGGCGCGGCAACGTAAACCTGAATGACCTAGCGCCGGATCTAAAACCGTTTTAGGCTAGAGGCGCTTAAGCGCTGAAAGCGGTGCTAAGGCGCAAGTGCCAAACGCGAAAACGCGCTCACCACTTCCGGCGGCGCCTGCACCAGTTCAATTAGCACGCCCTCCCCCGAAATCGGGAATTCTTCGCTGCCCTTGGGGTGCAAAAAGCAAATATCAAAACCGGCTGCACCCTTGCGTATGCCGCCCGGCGCAAAGCGCACGCCTTGTTGCATAAGCCAGTCCACGGCGGCGGGCAAGTCGTCAATCCACAGCCCGACGTGGTTGAGCGGCGTGGTGTGCACCGCCGGTTTTTTGTCCGGGTCTATGGGCTGCATCAGGTCAACTTCCACCTTGAACGGGCCGCTGCCGATGGCGCAAATATCTTCATCGACATTTTCGCGCTCGCTTTGGAAGGTACCCGTCATTTCCAGGCCCAGCATGTCCACCCACAAGGCTCTAAGTCGCTGTTTGTTTGGCGCGCCAATGGCGATTTGCTGGATGCCTAAAACTTTAAATGGGCGGGCTGTGTATGGGCTATTCGTCATTTGGGCGTCCTTGCTTCATTCATTGGGAAAGTGCTGCTGCTTCCAGGCCAGGTATTCGGGGCTTTGGCGTATGGGATCTAAGTCGATATCGGTACGCCAGTGCCTTGCACCGGTTTCAAACTCACCAGAAAGCCTGCTTCCCCTTGCTTGCCTGGGGGCGCATCAGCGGCCAGCGCTGTCTGGTATAGCCACAGGTTCACCAGCAGCAGCAAGGCCCAAGCATTAAGCGGTAAGCGTCTCAGTTTCATTTGGCGATTCCCAAAAATACAGCCAAGCTACGCTCGACTTGGGTCAACTGTTCTGCACTCACGCGCCCCAAAACAGGTCCGATTTTTTCGCGCTTGAGCGTCATGGCCTTGTCGATCATGATTTGGGATGTTTTTTCCAAGCCATTGCTTGCAGAGGCTGGCACCGTTACCCGCAACAAGGGCGCATCAACCAAGGTGCTGGTCACAAGCAATAAAGTGACGCTCGTGTGATTAGCAAAAAGTGGCGACTGAATCACCAACGCTGGTCGAGGTTTGCCAAAGTCGCCCTGTATGGCAACTGACACCAAATCCCCGCGCTGCATCAGGCCGTCCAGCCCTCTACGTCGGCCAAGCTTTCATGCATCAGCGCTTCCAGCGCTTCTGAATCAAACTGATCGGATGCAGCCACTATCCTGACTTGGCGCTCGCACTCTTGTGCAAATTCTGTGGGCCGTGTGTCGGGAACCCAAATTTGCACAGGACGAAGACCCGCTTGGCGTAAAGCTTCGCGGTGTTTTTGAACTCGAATATTGACAGCAACCATGAAACCTCCCTGTTACATGCAACAGCATATCAAAGCTTATCGTTACAGGCAACAAATTTTTTAATCGCTTAAGCAAATTCCACAATCACTTGGTCCACCGTGAGCGATTCGCCCTGGCTGGCCACGACTTTTTTGACCACGCCATCGGCGACGGCAAACAAGACGTTTTCCATTTTCATGGCCTCGATCACCGCCACGCGTTCACCAGCCTGCACTTTTTGTCCGGGCTCAACCAGCACCTGCGACAAAAGTCCCGGCATCGGCGAGAGCACAAAGCGGCTCATATCCGGGGGCGATTTGAAGGGCATCAATTGGTGCAACTGTGCCATGCGCGGCGAGACCACCAGTGCATCGATACGCGTGCCGTTGTGCTGCACCCGCAGCGCCAGCGGGTTCTTGGGCGTGCCGCGCTCGATTTGCGCGGTAAAGGCTTTGCCGTTGACCGTGCCGGTGATGACAATGTCGTTGAGGCGAGAGCGGCTGCGGATTTCGTAGCTGGTGTTCGCTACGCGCACACGCGCTGAGCCAGTCTCGCCCACGAACTCGTCCACATGCACTGGCGTGTAGGCATGCGTGCCGCTATCGGACATGGCGATGACCACATAGTCTTTGCCCGCCTCCACGCCGTAGCCCGGTAACTGGCCGCTGATAGCTGCCGTGCGCTCACGCGATTTGCGGCGCACAAACGCGGCCAGCGCGGTGAGGAAATGGGCGTCCTGGTGCGGCACGTCTTCGGCGCGAAAACCATGGCCATAGTTCTCAGCGATGAAGCCGGTATTGAAATCGCCTGCGACAAACTTGGGATGCGCGAGCAAGGCCGCTTGAAACGGAATATTGCTGGACACGCCACGAATCACAAAGCCGTTGAGCGCCTCGCGCATTTTGGCAATGGCATCGAGCCGGTCGCTGCCGTGCACGATCAGCTTGGCGATCATGGAGTCGTAAAACATAGGTATCTCGCCACCATCACGCACGCCGGTGTCCACTCGGACGCCCAACAAGTTGGCGGTATCGCCCTGGAACATGGTTTGCGCGGGTGGCGCAAAGCGCACCAAGCGGCCAGTGGAAGGCAGGAAGTTGCGGAAAGGGTCTTCGGCATTGATACGGCACTCGATGGCCCAGCCATTGCGCTGCACTTGGGCCTGCGTTAAGGACAATTTTTCGCCTGCGGCGACGCGAATCATCAACTCCACCAAGTCCAAACCGGTAATCGCCTCGGTCACCGGATGCTCCACCTGCAAGCGGGTGTTCATCTCCAAAAAGTAAAAGCTTTGGTCTTTGCCGACCACAAACTCCACCGTGCCCGCGCTTTGGTAGTCCACCGCTTTGGCCAAGGCCACCGCTTGCTCGCCCATGGCTTTGCGGGTGGCCTCGCTGATAAAGGGCGAAGGCGCCTCTTCAATCACT
>CANNEW010000122.1 GCA_947503685.1 Comamonadaceae bacterium
CGGGCGTACTCCATCCACCGTAGAAGCCCCCTGGCTGCGCATAAACCTTCGCGCCGCCTACACTGCAATTTAGTTCGTGCGCGTAAAAAGCAATGCACTGGGCCAGCGCCTCTGCGCCAGCCAAGGGCTGCGGATAAGTCCAAGCGACCTTCGCCAATCGACGCGTACCGTCAAGCAAATCCCAATAGCGCGCAGGACCTTTCCACTCGCAAAACGAGCCGCCACCTGCGGGTCGCAAAAGCGCGCGCGCTACATCGGCCAGGGGCAGGTAAAAAGTGGGCGGATGGGCAGTTTCGCGGACGGCCCAGGCACCACGCGTTCGGGCCACGAGGGTGCCACCCCAATGCACCACTATCTCGCGCGTATCGCGAACCAGCTCTGGCGGCCGCGGAAAATCCCACACCGAAACCTGTCCCGGTGCTGGAGCATCGGCAAACGGCGGTCGATCCACGCCCCGCCAGTGCCATTGCGCGCGCGCTTTCGCAATTCGATCAGCGTCAAAAGTCATAGGGAAGGAAAATCTTCACACCACTCAAAAAGCCTGGTACACGCGCCATGGGCTAGAACAGCACTCCCAAGCCCAAAAGTCTGGTACACGCGCCATGGGCTAGAACAGCACTCCCAAGCCCAAAAGTGCAGGTAACACGGTAGAGACAATTGCAACAATGCTCAAAATCAAGCGCATGCCTAACCAATGATCGAGTCCAAAATCAGGGTAAATTTGGTAGTCAAGCACCAGACATAACAAAAGCACTGCCGCCACTACTAAGAGACCCCATTCGACTTGAACCAACAAACTGACCCAAGCCAGCAAACTTGGCAACACCCCCCAAAACAGCTGCCGTTTACTTGGGACGTTTTCAACCATCGCTAATCCCCAGTGGATGGCACCTAGAAAACTAACTATGGTGGCACCATAGGCTAGCAAGCTAAAAGTAACAGCCGGTCTATGCGCCGAGGAAACAACAAAACTCAAGGCAGACAGAGTCACAAACGGCACCAGACCGCAAAAACCCAGAAGCAGGGCTACAGGCGGAGTTCTAGTATTTGAAAAACGCATAGGTTTTTTTACTTAAATGAAAGCGATTGAGGATCAAAACAAGCCGCAAGCGATGGCGGCAAATCAGGCACCTGCCTGACAAGGTAATTTCGAATGAAGGGGGCAGCTTTCCACGGCTTGGTGTACCCGCTCCAAACCGCGTTGCCAATAATTTGGGGCTCGAGGCCTGAAAAATTAATCAGCACCGCTGCGGGTAATAAATCATCAAATTCCGCCTCGGCTAAAACCCAGTGATCCATAGCCCATACGCCGGCAAGTCGGACTGATTCGGAATGGGGCGGACTGTAGGCGCGAATCAAACTGAGCGCCATCTCGTAATTTTTGTCGACAGGCCTTAGGCGCAAAACACCACTGCAGTTTCTTGTCATTTGCGTCCATTGATCGCCGGCAATACCTGCAACATCAATTTCTCGTCCGTCTAACACCATCAAGGTTCCGTTATCCCGTTGCGTGCAGCCTATGTGAGACGCAGTGACCGCGAAACAAAGCATTAGCAATACCCATACCGATGTACGCCTCCTCATCACGACAAAACAATCAGCGGGCGATGACGGCTTAGTCCGGACTGTCCATGGCTTGCGCAATGTCCTGCGGGCTTTCCTGACTTCGCTCAAGGCCTGGCGCCGGTGGCTTTTGAAAACACATTTTTTCCCCATCCCAGCGCTGCCCACACCAGCACTCACCGTCCGAATTGATGATGCACGTACCCGTGCCACAGCACCGAATATCCTCGCTCATTTAAGCCCCTTTTTCTAAGCAAATAGATGACTGAAAGCCACACGCACTCGCCGTGGCAAAAGTTTTATTCCTGAACATTTTCATCAAGCGCAATACCTTCATGATTTGCCACCATTTCCAAGGCACTCTCGAACAGTGCGCGCGCAGAACCGGACACCGAACTCAGGTAGGCGTGCAGGTGCGAATCTTCGGAGGACTTGTTTAGGCATTCGTGACTGTACTGCTCAAAATTCGCTAGCTGGGTGATGAGTTCGGCAACATGACGCGGGCACTCGCAAAGAACATTGGTGGAGATATTGGCTACGCGGTTAAGCGTTGCTTCGCTGTATTTCCTGGGCGGTATCAAACTGCCAACCACCAAACCGGTGGACTCTTTTTCGGTGCCAACTAATAAGGCGGAATTAATCAGATCCGCCAAATCGGAATCCGACATAGGTTCTTTGCGGACCATCATACCGGAGCGTTTCATCAATTCAATGATCTTCTCTTGGCCAAAATTGTATAAAACAAGCACCTGCAGCGCTTTACAGTTTTGCGCCAATCGATGTATGTCGATCTGCATACCGGCATGCAAGGAATTGACCTTTACTAGCAAAAAGGGAACTTGACGTTCAAATGTTGCCCCAAGCGCGTGCGGCAAATCGTTGAAAATATTTGTCACCTTAATATCCTGGTCGATGAAGCCCAGGGTAAATTTTTTCGATTCGATACGACTGGCCAAGGCCACGCCGACGATGACCATAGATGCAGGCTGACCGGCCAAACGTGCATCGGTGCGTGATCGAATCGCATCCTGTCCCTGCATCAATAAGGCGTTGAGATCCTGCGATGAGAAGTGGGCAAGGCTACTGATGGCATGGCCACGTTCAGTGAGCCGCTTAAGTAGGGTTGCTCTGAGCACATCATCGTCGGTGTACAGGCGATGCTGGCCTTGGGACTTCTCCGGGGTAAAGGTGCCGTAGCGCAGTTCCCACACCCGCAGGGTTGGGGTGGGTACACCACTCAAATTGGAAACCGCGCCAATCTTGTGCACCGCACCACTGGAGTTTGCTTTGTTGTTCATAGTTTGAATAGAAATTGAATAGGTAATTCGGGATATTTGCACCGATTGTATACATAAATACTCTTCAGTGGTAAATTCACTGCATGACAACTTATGCATATCCTATGTTTTTTAGTCTTCACGCCATGCAAGGCCTCCGCGCCATCGGGATTATTGCGGCATCTTCGCGGCAACAACCGGTACCCACGACGAGACTGGCCAGGCACATTGGACTGTGCTTGTCCAGTACCGAAATCATTGTGAAACAACTAAAGACCGGCGGCCTGATTCGCTCCTACCGCGGTCCGGGTGGCGGCTACCAGCTCCAGCACCTCATCAAGGATCTCTCGGTTTGGGATGTGGTTTCTTGCTTTGAAGGCAGCGATATGCCTCCCAAAGCTGGGCATGTCAGCCCCGAGAGCCAGGCTGCACTGGCGCTGGCAATTCAATTGGACGAAACCGTTTGCCAGTACCTTCAGGCTTGCCGCTTGATCGACGTCCTTGAGCGATTCCCTGCGGATGCGAACGACGACGCGGATACCAACACAAGCCATACCGCTTTTCACCTCAAGCCCTTGCGCCCGCCTAGTCCGCCCTTGGCTCCAAGTTGGGTGTTTGATCTGGCGAAGTTCACGCTGCCAGCGCATGCCTGAGGAGATCACATGAAAATTTCTTACATATTATGGAATCGAAGCGGTAAGGGCCGCAAAGTCCCTACGGGGCAGGCCTGGCAGTGGATCCACGAAGTTGAAGATGAGCGCCAAATGGTGAATATTTTCAAAAGGCTCAAGAAAACTATTCGCGAATGCCGATTGACGCTGGTGAACCTGCACATCGAACAACGCGATTGCTCAGACGAACTCTTGGAACAAGCAACCTTCGCCTATAAAGGCCCCATACTTTATGACGAAAATATCGCGCCAAAAAGAATAATGCATGTGCATGAAGACACGTTTGAAGACCAAAATTCAGAGACCGCTTAACAATGCAAGCCCCACCTGTGCCTACAACTGTCTTGTACGACGGCTCTTGTCCGATTTGCAGTCGTGAGATTAACCAATACAAAAAAGGTGATCCACTCGGTGAGATTTGCTGGCTTGATGTTTCAAGCCCGAAATTTGTAGCACCCCCCGGGCAGAGCAAGGAAGCCCTGATGCAACGCTTCCACGTCATCACGTCTGACGGTTCAATAGTCTCAGGTGCCGCCGCCTTCGTCCATCTTTGGGAACAACTGCCGGGCTGGAAAAACCTGGCCCGCTTTGGCCGATTGCCGGGCATGCTAACGCTCATGGAGTTCGGATATAAAACATTTTTAAGTTTTCGCCCGAAGCTGCAAAAAGTATTTTCTCAACACTGAATTTTTAATCCCTCAGTATTTACTAGATTTTTTAACGAAGGAAGCCATCATGATAAACAAAACAGTCGCAGGCAGAAGAGTTTTTCTACTGCAAACGGTCACCATGGGACTGGGTGCCGCCATGGCAACGCAAGCAAGCGCACAGGCCATACTTGCCGAGTCGGATTCCCAAGCCGTTGCACTCGGCTACAAAGCCGATGCCACTAAAGTAGATAAAACAAAACAAACAAAGTATGCCGCGGGTCAGGCCTGCGTCAATTGCGCCTTGTTTCAAGGTGCGCCCAACGCTGCCGCTGGAGGATGCCCGCTTTTTGCAGGCAAGCAAGTGACCGCCAAGGGATGGTGCTCGGCGTATGCAAAAAAGGCTTCATGATTGACCTTTCCCCGCTTTTTGCCTCGGGCCCTTACAAGGCGCTGGTGGTCGGCTCGGGCGGGGCTATTGGAGCTGCTTTCGCTCAAGCGTTTTGTGCAGATCCTCAGTGCGGCCATGTGGAACTCATCTCCCGTGGTTCGCAAAGTGACTTCGATCTTAGCAATCACGAATCTATCCGTGCGCAGGCAACTCTGGCCAGTGGCAAGGGTCCATATCACATAATTGTCGACGCTACCGGGGCGATAGCGATCAATGGGGTGGGGCCGGAGAAGGCACTCAGCAGCCTTCATCCAGATCATTTAATGCAGGCCTTTTTGATCAATGCGATTGGTCCGGCACTGGTACTGCGCCATTTTTCGCCCCTACTCGCAAAGGGCGCATCGGTTTATGCAAAGCTGTCTGCGCGGGTTGGCAGCATCACTGACAACAAAAAAGGCGGATGGTACGGTTACCGAAGTTCGAAGGCTGCTTTGAACATGATTTTGCAATCGGCGGCCATCGAACTACAGCGTAAAAACCCAGATCTGCGTGTCGTAGCCCTGCAACCTGGAACGGTAAAGTCTAAACTCTCGCAACCATATACGAGTTCTTACAGCCAAATTTTGGAGCCCGCGCAATCCGTTTCGGAAATGCTTGATGCACTGAAAGCACTGCAAGCCAAGTCAGGGGCCTACTTCCTGGACTACAAAGGCGTTGAAATACCTTGGTAAACATCTCAAACTGGCCATGCCTGCTTACTGGGCAAGCCCTGTTTTTCGCTTCACACCTTTGGCACACAAATGAAAACCGGCTTTAAGGGCAATAAGCAGTCACTACCGAGCAAACTCTGCGCAGTGTGCGGTCGCAGCATGACCTGGCGCAAGTCCTGGGCGAAGAACTGGGATTCGGTCTTGTATTGCTCAGATGCATGTCGCGACAGAAAGAACTCCCTTGCCAGCAAGGCTGCACATGCCTGAGGCGCTCAGCCTCCCGTCGGCACGGCCCGCCCAGGTTCGTCACCTGGTCATTGTTTTGGGGGATCAGCTCGACCTGCAGTCCAGTGCTTTCCAGGGCTTTGATGCGGCGCAAGACGTGGTCTGGATGGCCGAGGTGGCCGAGGAGTCCACCCATGTCTGGTCGGCCAAGCAGCGCATCGCGGTATTTTTAAGTGCCATGCGCCACTTTGCGCAAACCTTGCGCGAGCTAGGCCTACCCTTGGACTACACGCAGCTGGAAGCACCGGGTAACGCGGGCACACTGGCGCTGGAACTGGGCGAGGCGATTGCCCGCCTTCAGCCCGCCGCGCTGGTAATGAGCGCACCGGGCGATTGGCGGGTGCTGCAAAGCCTACGCACTGTGGCTAAAGAGCACGCCTTAGCTTTGGACCTGCGCGATGACGCCCATTTCTTTAGCACGGTGCGCGAATTTGCTAGCCATGCCCAGGGCAGAAAGCAGCTGCGCCTGGAGTATTGGTACCGCGAACTGCGCCGCAAACACAATATCCTTATGGACGGCAAAGACCCGGTGGGCGGGCAATGGAATTTTGATGCCGACAACCGTGAAGCCTTTGGCAAAGCGGGCCCACAGAACGTTCCGCCGCCAACCCGCTTTGCGCCGGACCGCATCACCCAAGAGATTATTGCGCTCGTCGAAACACGCTTCGCCGAGCACCCCGGCAGTTTGCACAGCTTCGCTTGGCCCGTGACACGCCCACAGGCTTTGCTGGCCCTACAGACATTTATCGCACAGCGCCTCCCTCTTTTCGGCAAGTATGAAGATGCCATGTGGGCGGGTGAGGCCTGGCTTTACCATTCGCACCTGAGCTGCGCCCTCAATCTCAAACTGCTGAACCCGCGCGAAGTCGTGCAGGCCGCGGTTGATGCCCATAGCAAAGGTGATGCACCACTGGCGGCGGTGGAGGGCTTTGTTCGCCAGATTCTGGGGTGGCGCGAATATGTGCGCGGCATCTATTGGCTGCACATGCCAGACTACCTGGAACGCAATGCGCTAAATGCACAAGCTGCCCTCCCCGACTGGTACTGGAGCGGACAAACCGATATGGCCTGTCTGAGGGACGCGATCACGCAAACGCTGGAGCATGGCTATGCCCACCACATCCAACGCCTGATGGTGACTGGCTTGTATGCCCTCCTGCTCGGGGTCAAACCACAAGCGGTACATGCCTGGTACTTAAGCGTTTACGTGGATGCGGTAGAGTGGGTGGAACTGCCCAACACCCTGGGTATGGGTCAATTTGGAGATGGTGGGCTAATGGCTAGCAAGCCCTATGTGGCCAGCGGCAAATACATCCAACGTATGAGCAACCACTGCGCAGCCTGCAAATACGACCCGGCCCAATCGACAGGCCCGCGCGCTTGTCCGTTTACCACCTTATATTGGGATTTTTTGATGCATCATGAAGACGGTCTCAAGCAAAATCCTCGTATGGCCATGCAACTCAAAAACCTGGGGCGACTCGATGCCAGCGCGCGTGAAAGCATTGCCGCCCAAGCAACTGCCCATCGTAATTCCCAGCTTTAGCCCTTTAGTATGAAAATACCCCCAAACCACAAAAGGTACGATATGCCCAAATTCCTACTCCCCTCCATCAGCATCAAGCCCGGGCTGCGGCGCTACGCGGCCCTTTGCATCCCACTCATCTTCGCATCCCACATCGCCATGGCTATTGAAGAACCAAGTTTTAAAGTGATAGCCAAGTCCGGCAGTTTTGAGCTACGGCAATACGCCCCCATGCTGGTCGCTGAGACGCTGGTTGATGGTGATATGGACGATGCGGGAAGCACCGGCTTCAGGAAAATCGCCGACTACATATTCGGCAATAACCAGGTGCAGACAGGCACCAGCTCCACCAAGATTGCCATGACCGCGCCGGTCACTATGGAGCCGCAATCCCAAAAAATTGCGATGACCGCACCGGTTGCGCTGATTCCAATAGAGAACATCGGGGCTTCTAAGCAATGGCGGGTTCACTTCGTCATGCCTTCGCAGTACACCATGAACACCATTCCCAAGCCTAAAAACGCGGATGTGAAGCTGCGGGAAATTCCGGGCAAACTTTTTGCAGTTAACAGCTTTACAGGCTTTAACAACCAATCCCGTGTCCAGGCCAAAACCGATGAACTCAGTGCCTGGATTGGGCAAAAGAGTTTGAAAGTACTGGGGCAGACCCAACTCGCGCGCTATGACCCGCCATGGGTCTTGCCCATGTTCAGACGCAACGAAGTGATGATCGAAGT
>CANNEW010000123.1 GCA_947503685.1 Comamonadaceae bacterium
TCAGGCAAGACCAGTCAAGGCGGCATCCAGGTGCGGGTCAAGCGGCGCGATGGCACCTTGTTTGATGCGCGCATGTATGTAGCGCCGCTGATCGACGCCATGGGCACGCAAACCGGCTGGGTCACCTCGATGACCGACATCACGGAACCCAATCGGGTGCGCGAACAGTTGTCTGCGTCACATCAACGCTTTACCACCGTGCTGGAGGCGCTGGACGCGTCGATCTCGGTAGCGCCCCTGGGCAGCGACGAACTGGTATTTGCCAACAAGGTTTACCGCCAGTGGTTTGGCACCGCGGCCGGCGGGCATTTGCAATTGGTGGCCGAAGCCGGTGTCCCGCAAGGACGCACCAACCATGACATGAGCGACGACGTCGATTTGTTCGCTGGTTTGCCAATGAACACCTTGGCGGAAGTGGATGCCGAAAGCGCGGAGATTTTCATCAGCGCCCTAGGCAAGTGGCTGGAAGTGCGTACCCGCTACCTGAGCTGGGTTGACGGGCGCCTGGCGCAAATGGTTATTGCTACCGACATCAGCAGCCGCCGCTTAGCTGAGGAGCAAGCCGCGAGCCAAGCCGAACGCGCGCAGAGCGCCAGCCGCATGATCACCATGGGTGAGATGGCCTCTAGCGTAGCCCATGAGCTCAACCAGCCGCTCACTGCCATTAACAACTATTGCAATGGCATGGTCTCGCGCATCAAGGACCAACAAATCACGCAAGAGGAGTTACTCGGCGCGCTGGAAAAAACCGCCAAGCAGGCACAACGCGCAGGACAGATCATTCAGCGCATACGCAGCTTTGTGAAGCGCAGCGAGCCCAATCGCATGCTGATCGAGGTCGAGCCCATGGTGACCGAGTCGCTCGAGTTGGCCGAAATCGAACTGCGGCGTTTCAACGTGCGCCTCCTATGCCATGTGGCCAGCCGCCTGCCGCCATTGCTGGTGGACCGCATCCTGATCGAGCAAGTGCTAGTCAATCTGCTGCGCAACGCGGCCGAGTCCATTGACGCGGCACGCCGGGCCAGCCCCGAGCGCAGCATGGAACTTCGCGTCAGTGCTGCCATCTTTGAAGGAAAAAAATGTGTGGAGTTTTCGGTGCAGGACAGCGGCAACGGCATTGCGGCCGATGTGATGCCGCGCCTGTATGAGGCCTTTTTCTCCACCAAGGCCGAGGGCATGGGCATCGGCCTGAGTCTGTGCCGCTCTATCGTCGAGTCGCACCGCGGGCGCCTGACAGCCGAGAACCTCTACAATGAAGGGGCAGTTACTGGCTGCAAGTTCACCTTCTGGCTGCCCTTGGGCTAGAACGGTAAGAGAAGAAAAGAAGTTTGCATCAAGCGAGAAAATAAATGCAGGAATCTTCCAATAGTTTGCTCCCGAAAAAAGGGTCTGTGTATGTCGTCGATGACGACGAGGCGGTACGGGACTCTGTGCAATGGTTGTTGGAGGGCAAGGGCTACCGGGTGCGCTGCTTTGATTCCGCCGAATCCTTTCTCAGCCGCTACGACCCGCGTGAAGTGGCCTGCCTGCTGGTTGATATCCGCATGGGTGGCATGACCGGGCTCGAACTGCAAACCCGCCTGATTGAAATCCGCTCGCCGCTGCCCATTGTGTTTATTACCGGCCATGGCGATGTACCCATGGCGGTGGACACCATGAAAAAAGGCGCGATGGACTTTATCCAAAAGCCCTTCAAAGAAGCCGATTTGGTGCGCCTGGTAGAGCAAATGCTGGACCACGCCAAGGATTCGTTTGCCGACTCGCAACTGGCTGCCAGCCGGGATTCTTTACTGTCCAAACTCACCATGCGCGAGTCGCAGGTCTTGGAACGTATCGTGGCCGGCCGCCTCAATAAACAAATTGCCGACGACCTGGGCATCAGCATCAAGACGGTGGAGGCGCACCGTGCCAACATCATGGAAAAGCTCAGTGCCAACACGGTGGCCGATCTGCTGAAGATCGCACTGGGCCAGACCAACCCCAAGGCCTGAGTCGCTTGCCTGCGGCCTTGCGTCGCCGACGTGCTTGCAGGCTTACGCCCCAATTCCTCTTTTTTTAATTTCATCCCAAAGACCTAGAGTTATGACCACACCCCGCCCCGCTTCCATCATCGACGGCAATGCGCTGTCTGCCCAATTACGCGCTGATGTGATGCGCCGCGCCGATGCGCTCAAAGCGCAAGGTATTACACCCGGCCTAGCGGTGCTGCTGGTTGGCGAGAACCAAGCTTCGCAGGTCTATGTGCGCAACAAGGTCAAGGCCTGTGCCGAAGCCGGTCTGCACTCGGTGCTGGAACGCTATGACGCGGACATGACCGAAGCGGCCTTGCTAGCGCGCATTGATGCGCTGAACAAAGACCCAGCCATCCACGGCATTTTGGTGCAGTTACCGGTGCCCCAACATATTGACGCCAACAAAGTGATCGAAGCCATTGCACCCGAAAAAGACGTCGATGGTTTTCACATCGCTAGCGCCGGCGCTTTGATGGTAGGCCAACCGGGCTTTTTGCCCTGCACCCCTTATGGCTGCATGAAGATGCTCGAGTCCATTGGCTACGACTTGCGCGGCAAACATGCGGTGGTGATTGGCCGCAGCAATATCGTGGGTAAGCCCATGGCCATGCTGCTGCTGCAAAAAAATGCCACCGTGACCATCTGCCATAGTGGCACCAAAGACCTCAAAGCCATGACGCTGCAGGCCGATGTGATTGTCGCGGCGGTAGGCAAAGTCAATGTGCTGACGGCCGATATGGTCAAGCCTGGTGCGGTAGTCATCGACGTGGGCATGAACCGCAACGCCGAAGGCAAGCTGTGTGGTGACGTGGACTACGCCGGCGTGCGCGAAGTGGCCGGCCACATTACGCCGGTGCCGGGCGGCGTCGGACCCATGACCATCACCATGCTGCTGGTCAACACCTTGGAGTCTGCGGAGCGTTTAGTATGAACAAAAACCCATTACTTAGTTCCGACAAGTTGCCCCGCTTTGACGCGATAGCGCCTGCGCATGTGGAGCCGGCCATCGAGGCCTTGCTAGCGCAGTCACAAACGGCGCTAGCTACCGTGACTGCCCCGGCCTTCCCCGCGCAATGGCTGGCGCTATCAGCTACTTTGGATGTGGCCGTAGAAAACCTGGGCGTGGCCTGGGGCGCTGTCAGCCACCTCAATAGCGTCAACGACAGCCCGGCGCTGCGTGCGGCCTACAACGCGGCCCTGCCCAAAGTCACCGATTTTTTTACCCGCCTGGGCGCAGACGAAAAACTCTATGCCAAGTACAAAGCTATGGACGTGGCCAGCCTGAACGTCGAGCAAAAGCAGGCGCACAAAAACGCAATACGCAACTTCGTGTTGGGCGGCGCAGAACTGACCGGCAGCGCACGCGAGCGCTTCGCCCAGATACAGGAACGCCTGGCCGAGCTGAGTCAAAAATTCAGCGAAAACGCGCTTGATGCGACGGATGCCTTTTCCTATTACGCAAACGCCAGCGAAGTGGAAGGTGTGCCTGCCGATGTGCTGGACACTGCCCGCGCGGCAGCCCAGTCCGAAGGCAAAGAAGGTTACAAACTCACGCTCAAAATGCCGTGCTACTTGCCGGTAATGCAGTTTGCGCACAGCAGCG
Source organism: Comamonadaceae bacterium (assembly GCA_947503685.1). Classification (GTDB taxonomy): domain Bacteria; phylum Pseudomonadota; class Gammaproteobacteria; order Burkholderiales; family Burkholderiaceae_C; genus Allorhodoferax. The sequence continues at coordinate 3,616 of CANNEW010000123.1, forward strand.
CCTTGCGCCAGATTCTGTACCGCGCCTACGTCACCCGCGCCTCGACCCAGGCGCCGGCGGAACTGCACAAGTTTGACAACAGCGCCACCATGCAAGAGATATTGGCGCTGCGCGAAGAGGAAGCGGCCTTGCTAGGCTTTGCCAACTTTGCCGCCCTGTCGGTTGCCCCCAAGATGGCGGACTCGCCCGACACCGTGATCCGCTTTTTGCGCGACCTGGGCGCCAAGGCCCGCCCCTTTGCAGAAAAAGATGTGGCCGAATTGCGCGCCTTTGCCGCCGAACACCTGCACCTGCAAGACCCGCAGGCCTGGGATTGGCCCTACATCGGCGAGAAACTCAAAGAAGCGCGCTACGCCTTTAGCGAGCAAGAAGTTAAACAATATTTCACCGCGCCCAAAGTGCTGGCTGGTCTGTTCAAAATCGTCGAGACCTTGTTTGACGTCAGCATCCGCGCCGACAGCGCGCCGGTGTGGCACCCCGAAGTAAAGTTTTTCCGCATCGAGCGTCATGGCGCCTTGATCGGGCAGTTTTACCTGGACCCCAGTGCCCGCAGCGGCAAGCGCGGCGGCGCCTGGATGGACGGTGTGCTGGGCCGCTGGCTGCGGCCCGACACCGGCAAATTGCAAACACCGGTAGCGCATTTAGTCTGTAATTTTGCTTTGGGAACGCAAGTCGACGGCGTGGAAAAACCCGCCCTGCTCACCCATGACGACGTGATCACCTTGTTCCACGAATGCGGCCATGGCCTGCACCATTTGCTCACGCAAGTCAGCGAGCGCGATGTGGCCGGTATCAGCGGCGTGGAGTGGGATGCAGTGGAACTGCCCAGCCAGTTCATGGAAAACTTTTGCTGGGAGTGGAATGTGATCCGCCACATGACCGCCCATGTGGACAACGGCCTGCCCCTGCCGCGCGCCTTGTTTGAGAAAATGCTGGCCGCACGCAACTTCCAAAGCGGCATGCAAACGCTGCGGCAAATTGAATTCGCCTTATTCGACATGCTGCTGCACAGCGCCCATGACCCCGCGGCCGATGTCATGGACTTGCTGAAACAAGTGCGCGCCGAAGTGGCCGTGCTGCCCAGCCCGGAATTCAACCGCTCGGTGCACACCTTCAGCCATATTTTTGCCGGCGGTTACGCCGCCGGTTACTACAGCTACAAATGGGCCGAAGTGCTAAGCGCCGACGCCTATGCCGCCTTTGAAGAAAGCGCCGACGACGAAGGTACGCCCGACCCGTCCACCGGCAAAAAATACCTGCACGCGATTTTGGAAGCCGGCGGCAGCCGCCCGGCCATGGAATCCTTCAAAGCCTTTCGCGGCCGCGAACCCAGTATGGACGCGCTGCTGCGACATCAAGGGATGGGCGCTTCTGCCTAAAGCTTGATTTCCGCGCTGAGATTGATGCCCGTGCGCGCCAGCCGGGCGCTGTAGACACTGGTGCCATTGGTGTTGCTGCTGAGCGATTCGCTGGCCAAAGGCGCGATATTGCTCAGTGCCAGGCGCATGGAGACGTTTTCTTGGACCATCCAACGCGCAAACATATCAATGCTGCGGCTGCGTCCCAGGGCCACCGTCTGGCTCAGGCTTTGGCGGGTGACAAAGTCGGGCGTTAAGGCGAAGTTAGCGCCCACGGTCAGCGGCAGGGTGTTGAAGCGGTAATCCGCCCCCAAGGTGCCGGACCAGGGCTGCTGGCCGTCCAGGCGGTTGTCCGGCCCGGGCAGGGTGTCCACTTCGGAGCGGTAGTAATTCAACGCGCCACGCAAGCTCAAGGCTAGCTTGGGGTCAAAGACTACAGGGAGTAATTCACCGGCCCGCCCTTTTATTTCCAGCTCTAGGCCTGCTGCCCTGCCAGATGAAAAGTTGAGCGCTTGCGACACCCAGCGCGGCGCAGTGGCGTAGTCGGGGCTGGTTTGCAAGCTGGTGACACCGCGCACCAAATCGCTGACCTCGCGGTAAAAAACACCTACGCTAAACAAACCGCCACTGGCCAGGTATTTTTCATACGCCATATCCAGGCCAGTGGCCAATTCGGGCCGCAGTGCGGGGTTGCCCACGCTGTCCGGTGCCAGCACGGTATTGCTTTGGCCCAAGTCGGCATACAAGCTATTGGGCGTAGGCCGGGCCAGTAAGGCATTGATGTCTGGCGCTTTGTAACTGCGGGTCAAGCTAGCACGTATCAGATCCTTACCGCTTGCGTTCAATTTATAGGCTAGGTGCAGCATGGGTGTGAGCACGGCGCTGGTATTGCGCAGGTCTACGTCCATGCCAGTGCTTTGGGTAGCTATATTCTCATGGCGCAGGCCCAGCGTGGCCGACCATTGCGGCGATATTTGCCATTCATCTTGCACAAAAAGCGCGGTTTTTTGCACTTGCGCGGAAAACGCCTGGCCTTGCAGGCTGCTTATCAAAGCCACACCTTGCACACTGGCATCGCGCTTTTCTTCGCGCTGGCGCAGTTCCAGGTCCCAACCCAGCGCTAGGCTGTGCGCCTCGTTGATCAGCCGCGTGTAATTGCCGGCCTGGGTGAGCGAGGCCTCGCGGTTATCGCCCAAGGTGCGTTGCTGCATGGCGCCCTGGATTTGGTTGTCAAAGCGGCCACGTGAAGCCTGGATACCGGCTTTTACTTCGATGCGCTCATCGGCAGAAAAATTGTTAACCCATTGCAAGCGGCTGCGCGCGAGTTGCCAGCTCCCTTCATTGCTGCTATCGCCATCCAGGGCAGGGCTACCTGCCAGCACCTGGTTGTTGTAGCGCGTCGTATTGTTCCAAGCGCCGCTTTGCACAAAAGACTGCAAGCTCAGGGTTTCGTCGTCGCTGATGCGCCAGGTCAGTACCGGCCCCAGGTTGATGCCCTGGCCTTGGAAGCGGTTATCCCCTTTTTGTATGGCATCGACGGGCGTGCCATTGTCTGCAAGACTTTGCCGGTGGATTTCACTATCAATCTGGCCGCGCCACTGAGAGGAGGAAATTGGCAAGGTCAGCGATACATCGCCCCATTTTTCACCGAAGGTGAAACTTCCGGAGAGGGTGGGCTTTTCAAATCGGTAGCCAGTGTTTACACGCAAATCGCGCTGAGAACGCTTGGGTGCGTCTTTCAAAATAATGTTAATCGTGCCCGCCACGGCTTGCGCGCTTTGGGTGGCGGTGGGGCCTTTGCTTACCTCAATACGTTCCACCAGCGCCGGGTCCAGTTGGTCTAGCGCAAAACCCGGAGGTGCCGGGTCGCCATTGATCAAGATCAAGGTATAGCCAGCGCTCATGCCGCGCAAGCGTGGTGCATTGCCCTGCAGGGTGACGCCAGGCAGGCGTTGCAAGACATCGGCCACATTGGTGTCACCAAACTTGTCCAACTCTTCGCGGCCATAGATTTGCTTGGCCGTACTGGCGCGTCGGCGCAGCTCGGTATCGGTTTGGCGGGCGCTGATTTCCACGCGATCGAGCTTGGCGCCGGGTGCCGGGCCGGAGTCGGGGTTGGCCCCGGCCTCCTGGGCCTGCGCTGCAGATAGGCAGACGCAAAAACTAAGAATGCCGGTCGATAGCAGCGGCGCCTGTGCCAACGTTATTAAAATTTTCATAGGCGCACTTTAGCGCCAAGATATGAATGCCGCAGAAAGACGCTGAACATACACGCAGGCGTTTCAGGCCCATCGCTACGATGGCCTAAGGACAGCGGCATTTTTCGCTGACCGATAGGCTCAGGCCCGCCGGGCCAAGCGGGGCACGGCCCGCAGCAGCGCCTGGGTGTAGCTATGCTGCGGATGCGCAAGCACTTGCTCTGCTGCGCCATACTCCACCAGCTTCCCGTCTTTCATGACAGCAATATCGTGCGCCAGGTATTCCACCACGCCAAAGTTGTGGGTGATGAACAAATAGGCCACACCCAGTTCTTTTTGCAAGTCACTGAGCAAATTAAGTATCTGGGCCTGCACCGACACGTCCAGGGCCGAGCTTGGTTCATCGGCCACGATCAGGCGCGGCTCCACCGCCAAGGCCCGGGCAATGGCCAGGCGTTGGCGCTGGCCACCTGAAAATTCATGCGGGTAGCGCGTAAGGCTGCCGCGCGGCAAGCCCACCTTGTCCAGCAGGTTTTCTATGCGCGCCAAGCGGTCTGCCGCGCTAATGTGCGGCTGCAAAGCGGCTACGCCTTCTTGCAAAAGTTCGCTTA
>CANNEW010000124.1 GCA_947503685.1 Comamonadaceae bacterium
GGGGCGTCAATCGCGCAATGTCACCCAGCGTGACAGCGCGCCCGCTGCGCCTTCTCAAGGCATTGGCAATGCAGCGGGCAAGCCGGGTGCCGCGGCCGCGGCGCCAAGCCGCCCTTGGGGCGCGATGCTCGGCGGTCTGGCAGCAGGCCTGGGCTTGGCCTGGCTGGCGCATTCCATGGGCCTTGGCGAGGGTATGGGCCAGATATTGCTCATCGTCGGTGCACTGATGCTGGCCTTTATGGTGTTTCGTTATTTCATGCGCAACCGCCGCCCCCAGGGTGAGAGCTATGCCTATGCCGGTGACTCGATGAATACGCAGCAGCGTACCGCCTACCGGCCCGAAAACGTGGGCAATGACGCTTCGGCCCGTCCCTGGGAGCACGAGCAGCAGGGCAGCCCATTGCGGGGCGCCTCGGCGAGTGGCGGCTCGATGATCGGCTCAGCGCTAACCGGTTCGCAGGCCTGGGGCGTGCCCGAAGGCTTTGACAGCGAAGGCTTTATACGCGCTGCCAAGGCCAATTTCATTACCTTGCAAGCGGCCTGGGACAAGGCCGACATAAGCAGCCTGCGTGCCATGATGACCGACGGCATGCTGAACGAAATCCGCAGCCAGCTCTCTGAGCGTGAGTCCCACACCGGCGCCAAGCCCAACCAGACCGAGGTCTTGTCCATCGACGCGCATTTGCTGGGCATTGAGGAGTCGGCTGATGAATACATGGCCAGCGTGGAGTTCACCGGCATGATCCGCGAAGAAGCAGCCGCCAGCCCTAGCCCTTTCCGCGAGGTCTGGAACATGACCAAACCCAGAACCGGTGGCGGCTGGCTGGTGGCCGGGGTACAGGCTTTGCAGTAGGCCTGCGCTGCGGTGCCCTTGACAGGCTGCCGCTCAAGCGACATCGGGAATAATCGGGGACTATGGCAACACAGTCCCCTTTTTCTTTTGCGCAAAACTTTTTTGCCCAAGGCCCCTCCGTTTTGACCCCGCCCGACTGGGCGGTTGACGAATTGCAAAGGCGCGTGGTTTTGCTGCTCAACCATGTGCTCATGCAAGAACCCCAGGCCATGGGGCGTCTGGTGCAACAGCAGGGGCGCTTGCTTAAAGTGCAGTGGATGCAATGGCATTTGCAGCTGCGCATCAGCCCGGCGGGCTTGTTCGCGCATGTGCCGCTGGCTGCGGTTGGTGACACGGTGGACTTGCAGCTGACCTTGACAGCGGCCAATTCATGGCAGGTCTTGCAGCCTTTGCTGGACGGCGGCAAACCCGATGTTCAGGTGCAAGGCGATGTGCAACTGGCCGCTGACATCAACTGGCTGATCGACCATGTGCGATGGGACGTCGAAGCCGACCTGGCGCGCATCGTGGGCGATGTACCGGCGCATATGCTGGCGCAGGGCGTGCAGCGCATGGTGCAAGGCTTGCGGCAGTTTGCAGGCAGCGTACGCCCTGCGGGCAGCGCAAACGCCGAAAGCACTGCATGATGCGCATTACCCGGGGCTTGTTTATCGCCTATGTGGTGTTTCGTTATGGGCTAGATGCCATTTTCTTGGAGAGCTTGGGTGCCAAGCGCTGGGCGCGGGCCCTGGCAAGGGTGTCGCGCCTGGGGCGGCGCTTGGACGCCCCGCGCGGAGCACGTTTGCGCATGGCCCTGGAGTATTTGGGGCCCATATTCGTCAAGTTGGGTCAGGTGATTTCTACCCGGCGTGACCTCTTAGCTTTGGATATCGCCGACGAATTAGCCAAACTGCAAGACCGGGTGCCGCCCTTTGATTCCGATATCGCGGTCGCTGCGATTGAAAAGTCGCTGGGCAAGCCGATTGCCGAACTTTTTGTTTCCTTTGAGCGTAAACCGGTGGCCAGTGCCTCGATTGCCCAAGTGCACTTTGGCGTCATGCGCACGCGCGAGGGTGGCGAACGCGAAGTGGCAATCAAGGTGCTGCGCCCGGGCATGCTGGCGGCGATTGACCAGGATCTGGCGCTGATGCGCTGGATGGCCAACTTTATCGAGCGCTGGTCGGACGACGGGCGGCGCCTCAAACCGCGCGAAGTGGTGGCCGAGTTTGATAAATATCTGCACGACGAGTTGGACCTGATACGCGAGGCTTCCAGCGCCGCGCAGTTGCGCCGCAATATGGAAGGCCTGGGGCTGGTCTTGATTCCTGAAATGTTTTGGGACTTGTGCACCACCGATGTGCTGGTGATGGAGCGTATGCACGGCCTGCCCATTAGCCAGGTGGACGCTTTGCGCGCAGCCGGCGTGGACATTCCCAGGCTGGCGCGCGACGGGGTGACTTTGTTTTTTACCCAGGTATTTCGCGACGGCTTTTTCCACGCCGATATGCACCCGGGCAATATCCAGGTGAGTTTGGAGCCGGCCACGCTGGGCCGCTATATCTCGCTGGACTTTGGCATTGTCGGCTCGCTGACCGAGGTGGATAAAGAATATTTGGCGCAAAATTTTGCGGCCTTTTTCCGGCGTGACTACAAACGCGTGGCGCAACTGCATATCGAGTCAGGCTGGGTGCCTGCGGCCACCCGGGTCGATGAGTTGGAGGCGGCCGTACGCGCGGTGTGCGAGCCTTATTTCGACCGGCCGCTGAAGGAAATTTCTCTGGGCATGGTCTTGTTGCGCTTGTTTCAGACCTCGCGCCGCTTCCATGTAGAAATCCAGCCGCAACTGGTCTTGCTGCAAAAAACCTTGCTCAACATCGAGGGCCTGGGCCGCCAGCTCGACCCGGATCTGGACCTGTGGGCCACCGCCAAGCCGTTTTTGGAAAAGTGGATGGGTGACCAGGTGGGTCCGCAAAAGCTCTGGTCTGAAATCAAAAGACAGGCACCGCAGTACGCCAAGGTCTTGCCGCAGTTGCCCGTGCTCTTGCACCAGTACCTGCAACAAAGCCCGCAAGATACTGTCCAGCGCGAATTATTAGCCCGTTTGCTGGCGCAGCAGCAGCGCACCCACGGATTTTTGCAGGCCGTGGTGTACGGCTTGGGTGGTTTTATATTGGGCGTACTCCTGACGCTGGCCCTGGCAAATGGGTATTTCTGGCACTAGGCAAACTATAATCATTGGCTTTGCCACCCGCCCGCCAAAGGCTTTTCCCCATGCCTATTTACGCCTACAAGTGCAGCTCTTGCGGATTTGCCAAGGACGTTTTGCAAAAAATCTCCGATGCGCCTTTGAGTGATTGTTCCAGTTGCGGTCAGTCCGCGTTTCAAAAACAAGTGACGGCTGCCGGCTTCCAACTCAAGGGCACGGGTTGGTATGTCACCGATTTTCGCGGCGGCAAGACAGAGGCCCCGGCTGCCGGTGACAGCGCTGCGGCAACAAAAATCGAGTCCGATGCAGGTGCTGCCAATGCCAGCCCGTCGGCCGGCACGGACGCTCCTGCCACTGCGCCCGCCGCCACAACTGCGGCGCCCGTCGCCAGCGCCCCTGCGGCCACAAGCACCACGCCTGCGGCCACTGCTTGAGCGCCGCGCCCAACACTTCTGCTACCTGGGGTTCCAAAGTGCCATTTAAAAAATACCTGCTGACCGGACTGATGGTGTGGCTCCCGCTGGCGATCACCATCTGGGTGTTGCTGTGGATGATGAGTGTGCTCGATGGTTTGTTCGGCCAGTTGTTAAGTGCTATGTCGGCAGTCAGCTCTGACCAATTTGGCGCATCGCTGGAGAAACTGCGCCATATTCCCGGTCTGGGTGTGGTGCTGGTGCTGGGCTTTATGTTGCTGACCGGTGCCTTGGTGTCCAATGTGGCAGGCCGCTGGTGGCTCAAGCAGTGGAACCGTATGTTTACCCACATACCGGTGGTCAAGTCGATTTACAACAGCGTGAAGAAAGTGTCTGACACGCTTTTTTCCAGCAATGGCAATGCGTTTCGCACGGCATTGCTGGTGCAGTTTCCGCGCCCGGGTAGCTGGACGATTGCTTTCCAAACCGGCGTGCCCAATGGCGAAGTAGCCCACCATTTGCCGGGCGATCTCATCAGCGTTTATGTTCCCACCACGCCCAATCCTACCGGCGGTTATTTTCTGTTGCTGCCGCGCTCGGAGGTGATTGAACTGGAAATGAGTGTGGACGAAGCACTTACCTATGTTATTTCAATGGGCGCGGTGTCGCCGACGGCGCGCAGTCTGCCTTCGGACCACGGCCCTGCCACCTAAATACCTACCTCACTGCCCCGCTAGGGGATGGAAAACACACCATGGCAATGCGCTCTCACTATTGCGGTCTTGTGACCGAAGCCTTAATGGGCCAAACCGTTTCACTGTGCGGATGGGTCAATCGCCGGCGCGACCATGGCGGCGTGATTTTTGTGGACCTGCGGGACCGCGAAGGCTATGTCCAGGTGGTCTGCGATCCGGACCGCCCCGAAATGTTCAAGACTGCCGAAGGCTTGCGCAATGAATTTTGCGTGCAAGTGAAAGGCCTGGTACGTGCACGCCCCGAGGGCACGGTCAATGACAACCTGAAAAGCGGAAAAATCGAAGTCCTGTGTCAGGAGTTAACGGTGCTCAACCCGTCGGTGACGCCGCCCTTCCAGATCGACGAGGACAATTTGTCCGAGACCACACGCCTGACGCACCGCGTGCTGGACCTGCGCCGGCCCTATATGCAAAACAATTTGATGCTGCGTTACCGCGTGTCGATGGAAGTGCGCAAATTTCTGGACGCTAATGGCTTTGTAGATATCGAAACCCCGATGCTCACCAAGAGCACGCCCGAAGGCGCGCGCGACTACCTGGTGCCCAGCCGGGTCCACGACGGCCAGTTTTTTGCGCTACCGCAATCGCCCCAGTTGTTTAAGCAATTGCTGATGGTGGCCGGTTTTGACCGTTACTACCAGATTACCAAGTGCTTCCGAGACGAAGACTTGCGCGCGGATCGCCAGCCCGAATTCACGCAGATTGATATCGAAACCTCTTTCCTCGGCGAGGAAGAAATTCGCGATATGTTCCAAGGCATGATTGCCACGGTCTTTAAAAACACCATTGGCGTGGACTTGGGTAATTTTCCGGTAATGCGCTACGCGGACGCGATGCATATCTACGGTTCGGACAAGCCAGACCTGCGCGTGAAATTGCAATTTACCGAAATGACCGACGTCATGAAAGACGTGGACTTCAAGGTGTTTTCCGGCGCAGCGACCATGAAGGGCGGACGCGTGGTGGCGCTGCGTGTGCCCGGCGGTTCGACGGAAGGCGGCGGTATCAGCCGTGGCGAGATTGACGCTTATACCGAGTTCGTCAAAATTTACGGCGCTAAAGGCCTGGCCTATATCCGGGTCAACGAAGTGGCCAAGTGTCGTGACGGTTTGCAAAGCCCGATCGTTAAAAATATCCATGATGCGGCGCTTGCCCAGCTGATGGAGCGCACCGGCGCACAAGATGGGGATTTGATTTTCTTTGGCGCTGACAAAGCCAAAATCGTGAATGATGCGATCGGGGCTTTGCGCCTGAAGATCGGGCACAGCGATTTTGGCAAGAAGCAAGGATTGTTCGAAAAAGGTTGGGCGCCCCTGTGGGTGGTGGACTTTCCGATGTTTGAGTTCGACGAGGAAGCGCAACGCTACACGGCCACCCACCATCCGTTCACCGCGCCCAAAGATGGCCACGAAGACTGGATGGTCACGGCCCCCGAAAAATGTATTTCCAAAGGCTATGACATGGTCTTGAACGGATGGGAAATGGGCGGCGGCTCGGTGCGCATCCACCGCGCCGATGTGCAGCAAAAAGTGTTTGATGCACTCAAGATCACGCCCGAAGAAGCGCGGCTGAAATTTGGTTTTTTGCTCGACGCCTTGCAATACGGCGCCCCCCCGCACGGGGGCCTGGCCTTCGGTTTGGACCGCATCATCACCCTCATGACCGGCGCCGAATCCATTCGCGATGTGATCGCCTTCCCCAAAACCCAGCGCGCCCAGTGTTTGCTCACGCAAGCGCCCAGTCCGGTGGACGAAAAACAGTTACGCGAGTTGCATATCCGCTTACGCAATCTGGACGCGGTCAAAGCCTGACAAGGCCGCGCCCGGCGTTTGCCTTTAGCGGCCCATGATGCGGCGGTAGGCCTGGCGCGTGGGCTCAGACACCGCGTCCAGGAGTTGGACGTAGCTCGTCTGGTGGCGTGCCAGCATGCGCGCCGAGGCCACCCAGCGCGATTTGCAAAACCAATGGCAGCTGTGCTGCATCAACAGCAACTCCGCCGTTAAGCAAAAGGACCGGTCCGGCCCGGACAGACCTGTTGCGTTGGCCATCACGCGGCTGATACCGTCGCCATGTACCCGCAGGATGTCGTGCAAACTGAAGGTTTTAGCGGGCAGCCAGCGCGTAGCTAGCGGCAAACTCAGGGGCAGCGTGCTGGCGCGCAAGAGGCGCGGGTCGGCTTCTGCCGCCAAGTCTGTCAGCAGGCTTTGGAACTGGCCTTCCAGTTGGTTCTCGGTTTGGGCCAGCATGGACCAAATGCTTTGGCGCCGGTCCGCTTCCTGCTCGCCCATGGCGCGCAAATAGCCGTCCACCAGGGTTTGCATCAGGCTCTCAATCTCATAGCGCCGCAAAAATCGACCCAGTATCAGAACACGGCGGCGCTGCTCCAGCGAATTGCGCATTTGCAGGCTGAAGGCGAGTATCGCGAAAAAAACCAGGACGTTCATGCTGTAGTGCTGCCTTGGAGGACACGCATTCTTGGGGATGCCGGGCAAGTGTAGCGACTGCACTGGCCCCTGCCGGGCCCGCGCAGAGGCGGCAGGCACAATGCGGGTCTGCCCCACCACACCGCTTAGGCGTCCTCCCTTGAAAATTCCCCAATCCGTGCTGGTGGTGATCCATACCTCTTCTTTGCAGGTCTTGCTGATCCGGCGCACTGAGGCCGATGCGGCTGCGCCGGCCTTTTGGCAGTCGGTAACGGGTAGCAAAGACCACCCAGACGAAACGTTTGAGGCAACCGCCGTGCGCGAGATTGCCGAAGAGACTGGTATCGACTGCGGCCCTGGTTCGCCTCTGCAAGGCAGTCTGCGCGATTGGGCGCTGGAAAACGTGTACCCCATTTACCCGCGCTGGCTGCACCGCTATGCGCCGGGCGTAGTCTTTAACACCGAGCATGTGTTTGGTTTGCAAGTGCCCGAGGGCACCGTGGTGCAGATCAATCCACGGGAACACACCGCCTGGCAGTGGCTCCCCTTTGCTGAAGCGGCGGCGCTGTGTTTTTCGCCTTCTAATGCAGAAGCCTGTTTGCTGCTGCCACGATTTGCAGCCTGAGAGCGCGCCGATGCCAGCTGTTTTTCGTGTGATGAGCTATAACATCCACAAAGGGGTGCGCGGCCTGGGTCCGGCGCGGCGTCTGGAGATTCACAATCTGCGCCAGGCGATTGGGGAGCGCATGTCTGACCATTTGCCTCTCGTTGCCGAGTTTGTTTTGCCGGGCCACGCGCCATCATGAACGCGGTGCATTTGCGTGCGCGCCACCGCCTGCATTTGCTGCAAGGTGCCAAGGAATTGTTCGATGCCGTGGTGCATGCCATCGCGCACAGCCGCCACGAGGTGCGCCTGGAAAGCTATATCTTTGCCTTTGACGAACAGGGCCAGGCGGTGGCAGCGGCCCTGGAGCGCGCGGCGCTGCGCGGCGTGCAGGTCTATGTCGTGGTCGATGGCATTGGCACACCCCCCTTGCCGGCGCAATGGACGGCGCGCTTTGATGCCGCCGGGGTGCATTGGCATCGCTTTTCACCTTTGGGTTGGCTGGGAGTATTTTTCCCGGTGCGCTGGCGCCGCCTGCACCGC
>CANNEW010000125.1 GCA_947503685.1 Comamonadaceae bacterium
CCGCGGGTTCGGCCACCGCTTCAGTAGTTGCACTCCAGTTGTCCCGCGTCGGCAGGCCTACCGGGCGCGAGGCCAAGCGGAATTGGTGGTTTGTGAGGGTGGATACAGCGGTGTCGGACATAAAGTTGGCCTCATGGGGGGCGGTTGGGAAAAGAGCGGATGCTAGTGGCAGTGTGCGGCGGCGCGGGTTACCGAAGCGACAAAGCCTTGCTGGTCGCCGCGATAAAGCGGCGCCGATAATTGCGCTTCACAGTGCAGTTCGTTTGCTGCGTGCCTTTGTTTGTATCCTATCGCCGATGTCCACCTCCGCATTCCACCCCCCGTTAACCAAACCCGCCGAACTAGACAACAGCTTGCGCACACGCGGCTACGCGGTCTTGTCGGCGACAGATGTGCGCGCGCTGGCGCAGGCCGATGGCGCCCGCTTGCAGGGTTTTGGTGCGCTGTGGGACGACTTGCCGCCCGATGGCTATTTGAAAGACGGCGGGCGCTACCGGCGCAGGCGCCATAGTTGTTTCGTTGTCGGAGCAGATGGCAATGTGCAACAGGCTGCGCATAGGCCGCATTGGCAGCCCTTGGAATACAACGCGCTGCACGGCGGTATGCAGCGCCATTTCGAGCCTATGGCTGATGCGATGGCGTCGCACCCTGACTGGCTGGCTGTATTGCAATGGCTGGGCCGCGTGGCCAGCAACTTGCGCGGCGCGCAAACCTGGTATGCCGAGGCGCACCAGTTCCGCATTGACACCACCGACGGCATCGGCCGTCCCACACCCGAAGGCGCGCACCGCGATGGCGTGGATCTGGTGGCGGTATTTTTGCTCGCGCGCCAAGGTATCAAAGGCGGCGAGACGCGGGTGTTTGAGGCCGACGGGCCCAACGGCCAGCGCTTTACTTTGGGCGAACCCTGGTCGGTACTCTTACTGGACGATGCGCGCGTGATTCACGAGTCCACGCCCATCCAACCCCTGCAAGCCGGCGGCTACCGCGACACGCTGGTGGTGACCTTGCGCGCTACAGGTTTTCAGGGCGATTGAGGTATCTGCGAGTGCTTGATTAGCTCGCTTAGCCGCGCACGTCGGCCACCGGCTCGGCGCCAAAGTCGGGCCGCTCCAGAAACGCCAGGATGCGGGCTGCGGCCTCGACTGGGCTGCTCAGCATGCCGCGCTCGTGCATGGCTTGAAAGTTGCCAATATCAGGAAAAGCCAGCGGGTCGGCGCTGCGCAATTGCACTTGCATATCCGTCGCGATGACGCCAGGCGCTAGCGAGCACACTTTGGCGCCGTTGGTTTGCAAGGCTTCCTCCATGGCCAGGCCGCGGCTGAAATGGTCCATGCCCGCCTTGGCAGCGCAGTAACTGGCCGAAGACGCCATGGCGCGTCGCCCCAGGCCTGAAGAAATATTGAGCACTTTGCGCGGCGCAGTCCAGCGGCGGGTGGCGCCCAAAAACGCGGCGCACAAAAGCAGGGGCGCCTCCAGGCCGACGCGCAAGGCATTGGCTAAGTCGGCAGATTGCCCGTCGCGCAGCGGCGCCAGGGCAGAGATCACGCCGGCGTTATTGATGAGCGAGGCCGATTGCAAAGCGGCAGGGTCTTGCGCATGCAGCCAGGCGGCCAAGCGCGTAGCCACCGGCGCCGCATCCGCCAGATCGGCCTGCCATTGCTCCAGGCGGGCGCAGCGCTGCGTAGCAAAAGCTTCGAGCGATGCATTGGATTGGCGGGAAATACACAGCAGCAGTGCGCCGGGCTGCAGCAGTTGTTCGGCTATCGCCAGGCCCATGCCGCGCGAGGCGCCGGTCAAAATGGTGAGTCGTCGTTGCATAGATTCAATCGCCAAGGGTAAGAAGTGACCTGATTTTGGCAGGGCGGGGCATGGATGGGTGCAGCGCAGCGCTCGGTCACAATCGGCGCATGGCCCTCAAATCAACGATTTTCAAAGCAAACCTGCAGATTGCAGACATCGACAACAGCTATTACGCCGATCACACGCTGACGCTGGCCCGCCATCCCAGCGAAACCGACGAGCGCATGATGGTGCGCCTGTGCGCATTGGCCTTGCAGGCGCACACCCTCAATAGCGTGTGCAATGGTGACGGTACCTTGGCCTTTGGTGCCGGCCTGTCAGACCCGGACGAGCCCGATGTCTGGCTGCGCGATTTCACCGGTCGCACCCGGGTCTGGATCGAGGTGGGCCAGCCCGAAGACAAGCCGCTTATCAAAGCCTGCGGCAAGTCAGACCAAGTGTTGTTGTACTGCTTTAACCACGCCGCCGAGGTCTGGTGGCGCAGCATGGAAAGCAAACTCAGCCGCCCGCAAAACCTGCGCGTTTACCGCGTGCCCACCCTGGCCTCGCAAGCGCTGATTCCTCTGGCCCAGCGCAGCATGCAATTGCAGGCCACGGTGCAAGAAGGTGTGCTTACCTTGGGCGATGCCAGCACCACTGTCGATATCGAGCCGCTAAGGTGGAAGTAGGGTGAGCGCAAGGCGCGCGCTAGCCTAGCCTGGCCGGCGTTCGTAGGCTGGCAAATCGTCTGGGATGTGGTGAAAAGGCTGTTTGTCGATGGTAAAAATAGCCACCGTCGGCTTGAATATGGACGGGTCGTCCAGCGTACCCACTTTGACAATCATGGAACCGGGCCGCTTCGGGCTTTGGGTGCCTAGCGAGGTGCCGCAATGGCTGCAAAAAAAGCGCGTCACCGGGCTTTCCAAATCGCTGCGTTTGAAGGTGGCAGGCTCGCCGCGCGTAAAACGAAAGCCCTCCAAAGGCAGCACCATCGCGACATTGGGGTTGCCCCCGGAAATGTACTGGCACTCGCGGCAATGGCATTGCAGCGACATCTGCGGCGCGCCCGTGGCCTCGTAGGCAATCGCCCCGCAGTAACAACGACCGGTAATGGACATAGTGAACTCCTTTGTATGCGATGCGCCACAGCCCTGGTGCCAGACGCTACGGGGCTACTGTAGCGCGAGGCGGGGGCGGGCGAGCGCTCAAGTCCCCTATTATTCCGGCATGACATCGCCCATCCACACCCTGATCGACCTGCAAACCTATCCACTGGACCAGCCCGGCTCGGAGCCCTGGCTGGCGCTGGTGCAGCGATGCCGCGCTGACTTGGAGGCGGCGGGCATGTTTGAGTTGCCGGGCTTTCTGATGGCCCAGGCGCTGGCCGAATGCGTGGCTAAGGTGTCGCCGCGCATGGCGAGCGAGTCGGCCGAGATTCGGCGTGAACACAATATTTATTTTCTAGACCGGGTGGATGGCTTGCCCGAGGACCACCCGGCGCTGCAAAAAATCACCACCATCAACCACACTTTGTGCGCAGACCAGTTGCGCGACACGCCATTGACGCAGGTGTATGAGTGGCCGCAGTTCCGGCAATTTATCGCAGCCACTATGCAACTGCCGGTACTCCATTTGATGGACGATGAACTGGCCCGTATCAATGTCCTGAGCTACCGTCCCGGCGAAGCGCTCAACTGGCATTTCGACAGGTCTGAGTTCACCACCACCTTGCTCTTGCAGCGGGCTGGCAAGGACGGTATTTTCCAGTACCGGCGCGGTTTGCGCACCGACAGCGACCCCAACTATGAAGGCGTGGCCCGCATGCTGGCCGGGCAAGATCCGCAAGTCATCAGCGCGGACCTGGAGCCCGGCGCCTTGAATGTGTTTCGTGGTCGCAATACCGCCCACCGCGTCACCACCGTAGCTGGTGACCAAGAAAGGCTAGTGGCGGTGTTTTCTTTGTACGAAAAACCGGGCGTGCGGTTTACAGAAGCCGAAAACCTGGGCTTTTACAAGCGCGCGCAGGCTTTTCCGGCCTGAGCTGCGAAGCTAACCCTGCACCGCCTCCACAAAAAACTTCACCCGCCGCACGCCGTTCCATTCGTCGGCGTCTAGGCGAAACGCCATGGTGACTTTGGCGGGCAGGGGGTCGGTGTGGCCGAACCAGATGCCGTCCACCGGTTCGCCCTGGTGTTTGAGCTTCAGCGCGAGGTGTTTTTCACCCACGATGCGTTGCGACAGCACTTCTACCTCTTCGCTAAAGGTCGGCGTGGCAAAGCCCTGGCCCCAGACTTCTTTGTGCAGCGTGTCCACCAGGTCCACGCGGCGGTATTCCGGGGCTAAGGGGCCATCGGTGGCCAGACGCCGCTGCAAGGTGGCCTCGTCCAGCCATTCGTGCGCCACCTCGCTCAAGGCTTGTTCAAAAGTGTCCAGGTGTTCTTCGCTGATGGTGCAGCCCGCCGCCATGGCGTGGCCGCCAAAGCGCAGCAGCACGCCGGGGTAGCGCTTGGCCACCAGGTCCAGCGCATCGCGCAAATGAAAGCCGGCAATCGAGCGGCCCGAGCCCTTGAGTTCATGCTCTTTGCCCGGTGCTTGGCTGGCGGCGAACACAAAGCTGGGCCGGTGGAATTTGTCTTTGATGCGTGCCGCGACGATGCCGACCACGCCTTCATTAAATTCGGGGTCGAAAACGCATATCGCAGGTGGCGCTTCGTCCTCGGCGTCGAACAAGGACTCGGCTACTTGCATGGCCACGTCGCGCATATCGCCTTCGATGACGCGGCGATCGCGGTTGATGCCGTCCAGCGCGCGCGCCAGTTCGTCGGCACGCGCCGGGTCGTCGGTGAGTAAGCATTCAATGCCCAGCGTCATGTCCGACAAGCGCCCTGCCGCATTGATGCGCGGCCCTAGCGCAAAGCCAAAATCTTGACTGGTGGCAATGGCCGGTTTGCGCCCGGCTGCGCGAAACAAGGCCTCCATGCCCGCAGGCATAGCGCCAGTACGAACGCGCTTTAAGCCCTGGGCCACCAGGCGGCGGTTGTTGGCGTCCAGGCGCACCACATCGGCCACCGTGCCCAGCGCTACCAAGGGCAGCAGGGTGTCTAGCTTGGGTTGGGTGGCGGCATCGAATACCCCACGCGCGCGCATTTCGGAGCGCAGCGCCAGCAGCACATAAAACATCACGCCCACACCGGCCAGCGCTTTGCTGGCAAAGCTACAACCATGCTGGTTGGGGTTGACGATCACGTCGGCGTCGGGCCGTTCGGTGGCGGGCAGATGGTGGTCGGTAACCAGTACTTGCAGGCCCAGCGCTTTCGCATGGGCTACGCCTTCGACACTGGCGATTCCGTTGTCCACGGTTATCAGTACATCGGCGCCCTGGGCCTTGACGCGATCGGCAATCGGCGCGGTCAGGCCGTAGCCATCGACCACGCGGTCCGGCACCAGATAGCCCAGTTGCGCTGCGCCCAGCAACTTCAAGCCGCGCATCGCCAGCGCGCAAGCCGTGGCGCCATCGCAGTCGTAGTCGGCCACCACGCACAGGCGCTTGCCCTGGGCAATTGCATCGGCCAACAAGCTAGCGGCAGCGTCTATGCCCAACAGGCCTGAAGGCGGCAAGAGCTTGGCCAGGCTGTCGTCAATCTCGTCGGTGCCGGTGACGCCGCGCGCCGCATACAAGCGCGCCAGCAAGGGGTGAACGCCGGCCTGCTCCAGCACATAAACGCTGCGCGGCGGAATATCGCGGGGAGTGATTTTCATAAGTCCTGCACAAAATGGTGAAACCCGGGGGTGGCTAATTGTTGTTTTATGCGTTGCCAGAGCGAGGCGCGGCCTGGCATCCAAGTGCGCGCCCGCTGTTCGCCGCATAAGCTGATACTTATTTCGGGGCCGGATGCTTGCTGCGCGGCCAGGGGCGCGAACACTTGGGCATCCAGGGTTTGCCAGGCTTGTATCCAGGCCTCTGGGTCGTCCCGCAGCGCGCTTGAGCTCAGGGTATCGATGTAAAGCGCGTGCGGGCTGTTGGGTCCCAGAATGGTGCCCGTTGGTGCTAGCAATGCTTGCAAAGGCTTGGGCGCGATAGGCGGCGCTTCGCCCCCCGGCAAAGGAGTGACCGCCCCATGGCGCGCCGCGCCCTGCGGCAAAGGGCTCCCGGTTCCGCTAATCCAAAACCCATTGACCGGCGCCTGCCCACGCGCACTGCGTGCATCGTTCACCGCATGGGTATAGAGCAGCATTTGCATTTCGTTTTGCAAGCGCCGCAGGCTTTGTGCGGCGCTCTGGCGCGGTATCCAAGGGTCTGTGGGCTGGCCGCGTACGCGTGCCAACGATGCGCTTGCTAGCTGCTGAAAGACCGACCCCTGCGCCAGCCAGGTGTGTGCGCTGTGCCAATGCAGTGCGATGCCGTCTTCCTCAAAATAGGGCTGCATGGCCGCCAATAGGGTGCGCGATTCATCCTCGCCCAATTCCAAAAATTCAGGGTCTTGCATCGCCACATGGTCGCTGTGGATTTGCAAATGGCAGGGGCTGATCAGCGCCCAGTGCTGACCGCCCTCGTACAAAGCGCTAGCTTGTGCCAGCCACGCGGCCCAGGGCACCAGGCCGTCGGCATAGGCCTGGCCGCTAGCCAGATGTTCGGCCAGCGGCGTCAGACTCTCTTGCCTGCCTGCGTGAAGCGTCTGCGCCGCAACCCGCTGCAGCAGTGCTTGCAAATGGGGTAGGTTTAAGTTGGCCCTGGCGGCGCGGCAGCGCGGCCCGGGGGCTGCGGCGTGGGAAATCACAATGTGCATGTCCCGATTGTCCTGTAAGCCTAGGTCAGCGTGCCCAAGCGCCGCCTTGGGAAACTGCCACAATCCGCCCGTCATGAACCTCCCCTTTGAATTGCGTATCGGCTGGCGCTATACCCGTGCGGGCCGCAGCACCCGGCGCAACGGCTTTATCTCGTTTATTTCCGGCGTTTCCATGCTGGGCATTGCGCTGGGGGTCGCGGCGCTGATTATTGTGCTCAGCGTCATGAATGGCTTTCAACGCGAAGTGCGCGACCGCATGCTCAGCGTGGTGTCCCACGTCGAGATTTATGCCCAGGACGGCGCGGCTTTGCCCGATGCCGCGCAGACGCTATTGCAAGCGCGTACCAACCCGCAGGTGGTGGGCGCGGCGCCCTTTATTGCAGCACAAGCCTTGCTGGCGCGTGGCGAAGACATGCGCGGCGTGCTGGTGCGCGGCATTGACCCGGTATTTGAGCCCGAGGTCACTGAAATGGGTAAGCCCGAGCAGCGCGCTGCACTGCAGCGCCTGCAAGCGGGCAAGTTTGGCGTGGTGCTGGGTAGCGAACTGGCGCGGGCTTTGGGCGTGCGCGTGGGCGATCCGGTGACTTTGATAGCCCCCAGCGGACAACTCACCCCCGCAGGTGTGGTGCCGCGCCTCAAACAAATGGAAGTGCTGGGCACCTTTGATTCCGGGCATTTTGAATACGACTCCACACTGGCGCTGGTGCATTGGGAAGACGCGGCTCGCATTTTTCGCCTGGAAGGGCCCAGCGGCGTGCGCCTGAGGCTGGACGATTTGCACCAGGCCCGCGCGGTGGCCGCTGAGCTGCAAGCCGCCATGGGACTCGGGGTTTATGTGCGCGACTGGTCGCAACAAAACCGCACCTGGTTTGCTGCGGTACAGGTGGAAAAACGCATGATGTTCATCATCCTCACGCTGATCGTGGCGGTGGCGGCGTTTAACCTGGTCAGCATGCTGGTGATGACGGTCACCGACAAGCGCGCCGACATTGCCATCTTGCGCACCCTGGGCGCCAGCCCGGCCAGCGTCATGGGTATTTTTGTGGTGCAAGGCGCGATGGTGGGCATCATCGGCACTTTCAGCGGTTTGTTGCTCGGTTTGGGTGTCGCCCTGCATATCGACGTGATCGTCCCGGCTATCGAACACGCACTGGGCGCCAGCTTTTTGCCCAAAGATATTTATCTCATCAGCCGTATGCCTAGCGA
>CANNEW010000126.1 GCA_947503685.1 Comamonadaceae bacterium
CAAGGTCAACAAGGCCTGGCTGCACGACCATATCAATGACCCTTACGTCAAACTGGCGGCCCGCGAAGGCTACCGGGCGCGGGCGGCCTACAAACTCAAAGAAATCGACGAGGTTTTCGGCCTGGTCAAGCCCGGCCACGTGCTGGTGGACCTGGGCTGTACGCCTGGCGCCTGGAGCCAGTATTTGCGGCGGCGTCTGGCGCCGCAGGGTGCCGCCGCGGGCGCTTTGGACGGGAAAATCATCAGCCTGGACTTGCTGCCCATGGAGGCGATCGAGGGCGTGACTTTTATCCAAGGCGATTTTCGCGAGGCCGATACCCTGCAAAAGCTGGAATTAGCCCTGGACGGCGCCCAAGCGGACATCGTGGTCTCGGACATGGCGCCCAATCTTTCGGGTATCTCCTCGGCCGATGCGGCCCGCATCGAGTACCTGGTGGAACTGGCCATTGAATTTGCCCAAAACCACATGAAAAAACAGGGGGCTTTGGTAGCCAAAGTCTTCCACGGTGGCAGCTACAACGCGGCAGTAGCGCGCTTTCGCGAGGCCTTTCAAACCGTCAAACCCTATAAGCCCAAAGCCTCGCGCGACCGTTCGTCGGAGACTTTTTTGGTCGGTATCGGCCTGCGTTAGGCGCATGGATCGCAGCAAACAGCCCATGGCCTTGTTCGATTTACGGCCACTACACGCAAATACCGCTGAAAGCCCGCTTGAAAAGCCTAAAATGAATCTCATGTGACATGGGTATTTCCCGGCTCACGCCTTAACCGGAGCTTCGCTTGAACAATCAGTGGTTTTCCAAAATTGCAGTCTGGCTGGTCATCGGCCTGGTACTTTTTACCGTCTTTAAGCAATTTGACTCGCACAGCGCCAGCGGCGCCGTGACGCTTGGCTATTCCGATTTCCTGGAAGAAGTGCGCAATAAGAACATCAAGAGCGCTGTTATCCAAGAAGGCCAGGGTGGCACTACAGAGATCGTTGCACAGACCTCGGACGAGCGCCGTGTCAGAACCACAGCAACTTACCTTGACCGTGGCCTGGTGGGCGATCTGATTGCCAATGGCGTTAAGTTTGATGTCAAGCCGCGCGAAGAAGGTTCTTTGCTCATGACCTTGCTGGTGAGCTGGGGCCCCATGCTGCTGCTTATTGGTGTCTGGATTTATTTCATGCGCCAAATGCAAGGCGGCGGCAAGGGCGGCGCTTTCAGCTTTGGCAAAAGCAAAGCGCGCTTGCTCGATGAAAACACCAATACCGTGACCTTTGCCGACGTGGCCGGTTGCGACGAAGCCAAAGAAGAAGTCAAGGAGGTCGTGGACTTTCTCAAAGACCCCAGCAAGTTCCAAAAACTCGGCGGCCGCATTCCGCGCGGTTTGTTGTTGGTCGGCCCGCCAGGCACCGGCAAGACCCTGCTGGCCAAGTCGATTGCCGGCGAAGCTAAGGTGCCGTTTTTTAGTATCTCCGGCTCGGACTTTGTGGAAATGTTTGTCGGTGTGGGCGCGTCTCGCGTGCGCGACATGTTTGACAACGCCAAGAAAAACGCACCTTGCATTATTTTTATCGACGAGATTGATGCCGTAGGCCGCCAACGTGGCGCGGGCTTGGGCGGCGGCAATGATGAGCGCGAGCAGACGCTCAATCAGATGTTGGTGGAGATGGATGGTTTTGAGACCAATGTCGGTGTCATCGTGGTCGCTGCCACCAACCGTCCTGACATTTTGGATTCCGCTTTGCTGCGCCCTGGTCGTTTTGACCGCCAGGTCTATGTCACGCTGCCTGATATTCGCGGCCGTGAACAAATCCTCAACGTGCACATGCGCAAAGTGCCGCTCGGGCAAGACGTGAACCCCGGCATCATCGCCCGCGGCACCCCTGGTATGTCGGGCGCTGATTTGGCGAATTTGTGTAACGAAGCGGCCCTGATGGCGGCCCGCCGTAATGCCCGTTTGGTGGACATGGAAGACTTCGAAAAGGCCAAGGACAAAATCCTGATGGGCCCGGAGCGCAAGAGCATGGTCATGCCCGAAGGCGAGCGAAAAAATACGGCTTACCATGAGTCCGGCCATGCGCTGATAGGCAAGCTCTTGCCTAAATGCGATCCGGTGCACAAAGTCACCATCATTCCGCGTGGACGCGCTTTGGGTGTGACGATGAGCCTGCCGGCGCAAGACCGCTACTCCTATGACAGCGAATACATGCTCAACCAAATTAGCATGCTGTTTGGCGGACGTATCGCTGAAGAGGTGTTCATGAACCAAATGACTACCGGCGCCAGCAATGACTTTGAGCGCGCCACTGCCATCGCCCGCGATATGGTGATGCGCTATGGCATGACCGACGCGCTGGGCCCTATGGTGTATGCGGAAAACGAAGGCGAGGTTTTCCTAGGCCGCTCGGTGACCAAGACCACCAATATGAGCGAGCAGACTATGCAAAAGGTGGATGCCGAGGTGCGGCGCATCATCGACCAGCAGTACCATTTGGCGCGCAAGTTGATTGAAGACAACAAAGACAAAATGCACGCCATGGCCAAGGCTTTGCTGGAGTGGGAAACTATCGACAGCGACCAGCTCGATGACATTATTGCCGGCAAAGATCCGCGTCCGCCCAAGGATTGGACGCCCCCGAACGCCACGCCCGGTCCTAGCGACAGCGGCGGTAATGCGTCCCCGATCACAACGCCTGAGCCGGCAGCCACAGTGGCCTAAGCGCACCCAAAGGCGCTAAAAAGCGAACGGGGCTTTAGGCCCCGTTTGCACGTTTGAAGCAGTTTTGATTGAATCCATCAGCAACACCTCGTATGGCTATTTGGCAAACCAGCCGCTTTGACATCGACCTGTCGCAGCCCCGCATCATGGGGATTGTGAACGTCACGCCAGACTCGTTTTCTGACGGGGGCTTGCATGCGACAAGCAGCGCTGCCGTGCGCCATTGCGAGCAATTGTTGCTTGAGGGCGCTGACATCCTGGACATCGGCGGGGAGTCCACCCGTCCGGGCGCGCAGCCCTTGTCCGAGGCTGATGAGCTGGGGCGCATCCTGCCGGTCGTGCACCACGCCCTAAGCTTGGGCGTGCCCGTGTCCGTCGATACCTACAAACCGGCGGTCATGCAAGCGGTATTGGACCTGGGCGTGGACATCATTAACGATGTATGGGCATTGCGTTGGACAGCCCCCGGTTCTGCGCGCAGCGGCGTGGACGTGGTGGCGGAGCATGGCCGTTGTGGTGTTTGCTTGATGCATATGCATGGCGATCCGCAAACCATGCAGTTGTCTCCCATGCAGGGCGATGTGCTGGCCCCGGTGATGGAGTTTTTGGGGCAGCGAAGTCAACACCTTATGGCACGCGGCGTACAAAGTACGCGCATTTGCATAGACCCCGGTATCGGTTTCGGCAAAACCGTTTCGCAAAATTTCAGCTTGCTGGCACGACAGTCAGAAATACTCAGACTAGGTTTTCCGCTTCTGGCAGGCTGGTCGCGCAAGTCGTCTCTGGGTTCGGTCTCAGGGGCTGCTGCCGACGACCGGGTGGTCGCCAGCGCCGCTGCGGCAATGCTGGCAGTGCAAAATGGTGCGCGGATCGTTAGGGTGCATGATGTGCTGGCCACGGCGCAGGCCTTGAAAGTGCTTGGCGCTACGCAAGGGGCGGCACAGCATTAGGCAAGCTGGACATCAGCTATTTTTATTTATAAAACCAATAATTTATGACACGTCAATATTTCGGAACCGATGGCATTCGCGGCACCGTGGGTGAGCCACCGATTACGCCGGACTTCATGCTGCGCCTGGCCCATGCGGTAGGGCGGGTGCTCAAACGCAGTGAAAATCGGCCCACGGTATTGATTGGCAAAGACACCCGCATCTCGGGCTATATGCTGGAAAGTGCTTTGGAAAGTGGGTTTAACTCCGCCGGTGTGGATGTGGTGCTTTTAGGTCCTTTGCCGACGCCGGGCGTGGCCTACCTGACGCGGGCGCAGCGCGCTTCGCTGGGTGTAGTGATCAGCGCCAGCCACAACCCCTTTGAAGACAACGGTATCAAGTTTTTCAGTGCCCAAGGCAGCAAGCTGCCCGACGCCTGGGAGCAATCGGTGGAAGAGGCCTTGGCCCAGCTTCCGGTCTGGGAGACCTCAAGCCAGTTGGGCAAGGCCAAACGCTTGGATGATGCGGCAGGCCGCTATATCGAGTTTTGTAAGAGCACGTTTGCGCCAGATCTGACGCTCAAGGGCCTCAAAATAGTGGTCGATGCGGCGCACGGCGCGGCCTACCAGATCGCGCCCAAAGTGTTTCATGAGTTGGGTGCCGAAGTCATCGCCATTGGCTGCGCACCCGATGGTTTGAATATCAATAAGGACGTAGGCGCCACCCATCCCCAGGCCTTGGTGTCCGCGGTGCGCCAGCACGGCGCGAATTTTGGGGTGGCACTCGATGGAGATGCCGATCGCCTGCAAATCGTGGATGCGCAAGGGCGCTTGTACAACGGCGACGAGTTGCTCTACCTGATGGCCGATGAGCGACTGGCATGCGGCGAAGCGCTAGGCGGCGTGGTCGGCACCTTGATGACGAATATGGCGGTGGAGTTGGCCTTGAAGGCGCGTGGTTTGGAATTTGCGCGCGCGCGGGTGGGCGACCGCTATGTTCTCGAAGAAATGCAGGCCCGCGGTTGGATCTTGGGGGGCGAAGGCTCCGGCCATTTGCTGGCCCTGGACAAGCACACTACCGGCGATGGGCTGGTATCTGCTTTGCAAATTTTGCAAGCCTGTGTGCGCTCAGGCAAAACCATGGCGCAATTATTGGATGGGGTAGCGCTGTTCCCGCAAACCTTGCTCAATGTGCGCCTTGCGCCGGGCGCGGACTGGAAGTCCAACGCGGCCATGCAGCAAGCCATTGCGCAAGTGGAAGCCGAGTTGGCCGACCAGGGCCGCGTGCTGATACGCGCCAGCGGCACCGAGCCGGTGGTCCGCGTGATGGTAGAGGCGCGTGATGCGGCGATTGCCAAGGCCAGCGCAGAGCGCATTGCCCAGACGCTGCAATGACCCAGCAAAACGACCCGATCCGTATCTGCTGCGTGGACTACGCGGACCCGGTGCATGCACAAGCCTTGGTTACCTTGCTCGATGCCTACGCCCATGACCCTATGGGCGGCGGCGCGGGCTTGAGCGACTACGCCAAAACCCATGTGGTAGCGGGTTTAGCAGCACGTCCGCAGGCTTTTAGCGTGTTGGCATTTGCGCAGGATGCGGCGCAGACCCCGGTGGGCCTGGTCAATTGCATAGAAGGTTTTTCTACCTTTGCAGCCAAGCCCTTGGTCAATGTGCATGATGTGATTGTGTTGCCCGATTGGCGCGGGCAAGGGGTGGCTGGCGCGATGTTGGAGGCCGTGGTGCAAATCGCCCGTGCGCGCGGGGCTTGCAAGCTGACCTTGGAAGTGCTCTCGGGCAACCAGAAGGCCTTGCGCACCTACGCCAAACTGGGATTTAATGCCTATCAGCTAGACCCCGAGGCAGGGACGGCGCAGTTTTTGCAAATGTGGCTGGATGCGCATGGCTAAGCCAATGCCTTAAGTCCTTGTATTCATCTTGACGTAGCCGCCAAGAAAATGGCCACCCGAAGGTGGCCATTTTTCTTACCAAACACCAGGTCCGATCTTCAGTGCATGTGATTTGCGTTCAAAAAGTGCATCAAAGCATCAAAAACCAGACCCTAAGCGTGCTTAGAAGTTGTAGCGGAGACCGAAGGTAATGGCTGTTGGGTCGGAACCAGCTGCAGTTGCTGCGATTGAGGGGAAGTTATCGGCGCCGACAAAGGTTCCGCGTGCTTTCGTGTTGTTGGTGATCTGCGCGTAGCTGCCATAAAGAATGGTTTGCTTGTCCAAAGCATAAGCCGCTTCCAAGGCCATCATGGTCAAATCGTCTGCAGCATTGGAAGCGGACTCGCCAGACATGCCGTAGTTGAATTTGTAGGTCATATCTCCGACCCCATAGTTCACCACAAACAAGGTGTTGGTGGTCTTGCGTACGTTAGTGGCGATGGGCGCTTGGTTTTCCAAGGTGCTGAAAACGATCGCACCGCTCAGGCTATCCATCTTGGCACCCAAGCTGAATTTGGTAGCGGTCATGCCAAAGGCAGCAGTTGAAACTGCTTTGGATTGGGTGGCGATACCGGCGTTGTAGGTGCCGTTGTTCCACTCTAAGGAAGCAGCATACAGAGGCTGATTCGTCGTTGCGGACTGTCCCTCGTCGGGAGAGTAAGAGGCCTTCACCACCATATCGGCAAATTTCGGGCTGAGGTAAACCAGGTTGTTGGTTTGACGGGTGTGCACGTTGTCAAAAAGGCTGCTTCCAACGGCAGTTCTCGTACCTTTACCGTGAATGATGACTTCCATGGCCTCGCCCTCGCCGTACAGCGTGCCTGCATAGCCGCCGGCATCCAAGCTTTTTAGTGGGCTATCGTATGTGCCGACCAAAAATGTACCCATGGATTTGCTTTTCAATCCAACAAAGCTATTCCGATTTGCAAAGGCTTTGCTTTGGGATGTGTCGTCTGGTGCAACACCGGTTTCCACTTGAAAAACGCCAGCCAAATCGCCGCTAAACCCGCGCTCACCTTTGAAGCCGATGCGCGAAGCGTAGTTTTGCAACATGGTTTTTGTCAAAGTGCCGTCGTTTACGCTCTCAAGGCCGAGGTCTAAGCGACCATACAAGGTCACGGTGGGTGCTGTTTGGGCAATAGCGGAGCTAGCAAGCAGCAAGCCGGTGGCCAGTGCCATGGCAGTTTTCTGGGCAGTCATAGTCATAAATACTCTTTCAGTTAGGGTTTGAACTAATGCCAAAATTCAAAAATGCTTGAATTGACCGGGCAAGTGTTGTGTTTTCATATTTCAATTCGGTGACATAGGGTAATTACTGATTGCTTGTATCGTTTTTACAACGGTGTTTTTTTGCCTCTATTTCGTCATGCCAGCGTCATGTAAAGCGCTTAGATTAAATCGGTTCCTTTTTTTACGGAGTGTTTATGTTTTCTAAAGCTATTTGCATTGCTGCCCTCTTGGTGGCACAGGTCTCCGTCAGCTGGGCACAAAGCCCGGCCAAGCCATTTAGCTTTGGCCTGTGGGGCGACATGCCCTACAAAAAAGCTGGTGACGATGCCAAGCTGCCCGCAGTCTTGCAAAGCATCAACCGCTCTGACATCGCCTTTTCTTTGTACGACGGTGATCTCAAGGATGGCAGCTCCAAGTGCACCGACGATGTGTACACCGATGCGCTGAAAATGTTTAACTCCATGGCCAAGCCGGTGGTCTATGTGCCCGGCGACAACGAGTGGACCGATTGCCACCGCACCAACAACGGCGGCTACGATGGCCTGGAACGGCTGAGCTACCTTCGCAAAGTGATGTTTCCTACCCTCAACAGCCTGGGGCAAAGCACTATCGCCCTAGAGCACCAAGGCAAGCTAGGAGAAAAATTTGTAGAGAACACCCGCTTTGCGCACGGTGGAGTGGTGTTCGTAGGCATTAACCAGCCGGGCAGCAATAACAACCTGATCATGAGTGAGAAGGAGTGCAAAAACAAAAGTGTGCGTGATAGCGCGAAGTGCGATGCCTCCAACGCAGAATACCTGGAGCGCGACAGTGCCAATGTAGCCTGGATGCAAGCTTCGTTTGCCGCCGCCAAGGCGCAAAATGCGGTCGGCATCGTAGTGGTCACCCAGGGCGACCCGGGCTTTGATTTGCCTGAAACCGAGGAGTTCGATGAAAGCAAGGAGCCGG
>CANNEW010000127.1 GCA_947503685.1 Comamonadaceae bacterium
GTAAGCTTCAAACCGCGCGTTTTTACTTCGCCAAACTCTTTCCTGAAACCACCAGCCTGATGCAGACCGCCCGCCAGGGCAGCGCGGTGCTGATGGACACGGACGCGGCGCTGGTCTAAAGCGCCTTGCATTCACTCACCCTTAAAACGAAACCTAGGAGAAAACACGATGAAAAAAATGACAGTAATCGGACTGCTTGCAGCCTTCAGCGGCTTGACATTTGCACAGATGAGCCCTTTGGGCCTTTGGAATACCATTGACGACAAGACCGGTAAACCCAAAGCCGAAGTGCGTATTGCTACCAACGCCGCGGGTGAGCTCTCGGCTGTGGTGGTGCGCGGGCTGGAGGTCAATCCTGATCCGGAAGCCAATTGCGAAAAATGCACCGACGACCGCAAGGGCAAACCCAAAATTGGCATGGAGATTATTCGTGGCGGTAAAAAAGTAGAAGGTAAAGACGTGTGGGAAGGTGGCAAGATTTTGGACCCTAACAACGGCACCGACTACCGTCTCAAACTGACACCGATCGAAGGTGGGAAAAAACTGGAAGTGCGCGGTTACATTGGCACCCCCATGCTCGGACGCACCCAAACCTGGGTGCGTGTGGAATAAATTGACGCAATTGCATCCTTTTGATCAGGCCCTGGTGCTAGAGCCCCAGGGCGATGGCGTGCTTTTGGGCCAGGCCACGCCGGCTTGGGCCAATATGGTCGGCCCCTTTGGTGGCATCACTGCCGCCACCGTGGTGCGGGCCATCATGGACCATGCACAGTGTCTGGGCACGCCGCTGTCCCTGACTGTCAATTACGTAGCGGGGATTGCCTTGGGCCCTTACCACCTGCACCTCTCGGTGGCACGCACCAACCGCTCCACGCAGCACTGGACTTTTGAGATTCACCAAGCCCAGGCCGATGGCACGCAGGCTTGTGTGCTGACGGGTACAGCTATGACTGCGGCGCGGCGCAGCACCTGGGGGGCGAACGACCTGCCCATGCCCCGGGTGCGCCCGCCCCATGAGGTGCCCGTGGTGCAGATGCCGCGTATGGTCGAATGGTTTTCCCGCTATGAAATGCGCAGCCTGGAAGGCTCGCTGCCGCAAAAATGGGATGGTCAGGAAAATCCGCTGCCTCCCGAGTCGGCCAGTACCAGCTGCTTGTGGGTGCGCGACAGTGCCGGCCGCGCGCTGGACTATCCGGCCATCGCGGCCTATGCGGATATATTTTTCCCCCGCGTCTGGTTGCGCCGCGCCAAACATGTGCCGGCCGGTACCGTTTCCATGACGGTGTATTTCCATGCCGACGCACAGCAGTTCGCAGACGTGGGTGCAGGGCATCTGTTGGCGCAGGCGCGTGGGCAGGTATTCCGCGACGGATTTTTCGACCAAAGCGGCTATTTATGGAGTGAGGCTGGCACCATGCTAGCCACGACGCACCAACTGGTGTATTTCAAAGAATAGGGCGTCCCGCTGGGACGGTAGCTATGCAAGATGTATTGAAAGATGTTTCCGAAGGCGTCATGACCTTGACGCTCAACCGAGCGGACAAGAAAAATGCGCTCACCCAGGCCATGTACGGCTTTATCGCCGATGCCCTGCTAGAAGCTGCGGCAGCGCCTAGCGTCCATGTATTGGTATTGCAAGGCGATCCAGCGATTTTCAGCGCTGGCAACGACATCGCTGATTTTTTGGGCCGTCCACCCTCGGTGGATGCGGCCGACTCCGATGTGTCACGGTTTCTGCGTGGCATTGCGGCCTTCCCCAAACCCTTGGTCGCCTCGGTCTGCGGACCGGCGGTGGGCGTGGGTACCACCATGTTGTTTCATTGCGACTTGGTCTATGCCGGTGACAACGCCGCTTTTTCCATGCCCTTTGTCAACCTGGGTTTGTGCGCCGAGGCGGCTTCTAGTTTGCTGGCACCCCAATTGATGGGCTACCACCGCGCCGCCGAGGCTTTGCTACTGGGCGAGCCCCTACTCGCCGAGACCGCGCTGGAGTTCGGTCTAGTCAATCGCGTAGTCCCGCCATCGGAGGCCAACGCACTGGCGCGCAGGCAGGCCCTCAAGCTCGCGGCCAAGCCGCTTCCCGCTCTGATGGAAACCAAGCGCCTCATGAAAAAAGGCCAGCTAGCGCAGGTGCTTGCACAGATTGCCGAGGAAAGCGCCACCTTCGGACGCTTGCTCCAGTCACCCCAAGCTAAAGAAGCATTTTCGGCATTTTTGGAAAAACGGAAGCCTGATTTCTCCGCCTTGTAAGGACGCAGACTGTCTTACCCAAGTTAGGGGTGTGGCCACCTTACACACGCCACTTGCCTAGACCTGTGACAATCGATGGATGCCTATTTCTGACTTGTCCCCCGCCAGCGCCCTTAGCGCGCCCCAAGATCGGCTTTCGGCGGCGCCTGATGATTCTTCTCCACTAGCGCTAGGTGCCGCGCTCAAGACCGGAGCCGCATCGGCAGCGGCGCGCAAGCGCTCGGCCGTGCCGCTGCAGGACATTGTGTTTGAAGAAGAGTTTGTCAGCGGGCTCAAAAAAATATTTGAGGAAATGATTTCCTTTAACCGGGTTCTGGGCCTCAAAATTCACGATTTAGGGCCTGCGCGCGTGCGCGCCCGCATCCAGATGAAGCCTGAGTTGGTGGGGCACTTCAACTACAACCGCATCCATGGCGGAGTGATCAGCGCAGGCCTGGACGCGATGGGCGGCCTGGCCGTGATGGCCGCTATCGGAGCGCGTCATATGGACGAAGCGCCCCTGCAAAGACTGCGCCGTTTTGCCAATTTGGGCACCATCGACCTGCGTGTCGACTATCTGCGACCAGGCATTGGTGAATATTTTGATCTGCAAGCAGAGGTCTTGCGCCTGGGTTCGCGTGTCGCCTCTACGCGCATGGAGTTTTTCGGACCTGAGGGCACATTGCTCTCGACGGGCAGCGCCGCCTACATCGTTTCCTGACATAAAAAAAGGCCCTTGTTAGGGCCTTTTTGCGCACGGGGCAAGCGATTACAAGGGTACTTTTTTCAGCATCTCAATGCCGATCTTGCCCGCTGCTATTTCGCGCAAGGCAGTAACACCTGGTTTGTTCTTGCTTTCGATTTTTGGGGTGTGGCCCTGGTTGAGCATGCGCGCTCGGTAGGTGGCGGCGAGTACCAATTGAAAACGGTTAGGGATCTGCGCGAGGCAGTCTTCGACAGTGATGCGGGCCATGCAATTCTCCGGAAAAACTAGGGGATGTTGAGCGCTTGGAAGGTGTCAGCACGGCTGCGCGCCTGGGCTGCAAACTTGAGCCGCTGCGCGTGAACAATCGCTTTAAGGTCAAACAGCGCGCGGTCAAATAACTCGTTGATTATAACGAAGTCGAATTTCCCGGTTTGGGCGACCTCCACGGCGGCGTTCTTCATGCGCACCTCAATGGTTTGCGCGCTGTCTTCGCCGCGCCGCTCCAGCCGGGCCCGCAGCTCTTCCCAGCTAGGGGGCAGGATAAAGATGCACACCGCATTAGCAAAAGCCTGCTTGATCTGGATGGCGCCTTGGAAGTCGATCTCCAAAATGACATCCGCGCCCTGTGCCATGCGTTCGGCGATGGCTTTTTTGGAGGTTCCGTAGCGGTGCTGGTGCACATGCGCCCATTCCACAAAGGCGTCGGCCAGCACCATGGCATCGAATTCGGGCTCTGACACAAAAAAGTACTCGCGCCCGTGTTTTTCCTGGCCGCGCGGCGCCCGTGTGGTGTGGGATACCGAGGGCTGCACATGCGAGTCGAGTTCCTGCAAGGCGCGCACCAGACTGGACTTGCCCGCTCCGCTGGGGGCTGCGACAACAAACAGATTTCCCGGATATTCCATAGCGGCGCTGGGCAGGGGTGAAATGCCGGTCATTCTATGTTCTGCACCTGCTCGCGCATTTGCTCGATGAGCACCTTCATGTCCACCGAAATACGGGTCAAAGGCAGGGCGGCGGACTTGGAACCCATGGTGTTGGCCTCGCGGTGCAACTCTTGGATCAAAAAGTCCAGCCGTTTGCCGATCTCACCGCCTTTATCAATCAAGGATTCCAATTCGTCCAGATGGGCCTTGAGCCGGGTCAGTTCTTCGGCCACGTCGATGCGGATAGCAAAGGCCGTTGCCTCGGTGAGGGCCCGGTCCTGTGCAGCTTCCGCCGTCACCCCGCCGGTCGCCATGGCCATGGCTTCGCGCCATTTTTCGACAAAGCGCAGTCTTTGCTGTTCTACGACTTGTGGCACTAGGGGTACAGCCTGGGCTGCCAAGCCGCGCAACTGGGCGATATGGCCCTGCAGCATATGCGCCAGCCTTTGGCCTTCCCGGGCGCGGGCGCCCATGAGTGCATCTAGCCCTTGGCGTGCCAGCGCGATGATCTCCTCGCTCCAATCCTGCGTGCTCTGCGATTCGTTGCCAGCCAGGCGCAGCACGTCAGCCACGCTCAGCAAGGGGGCCTGGGGCAGGCTCTCCAGTACCAAGACCTGGGTCTGCAAAATTTTTTTCAGCAGGCTTGGCGAGGGCGCTGCCACATGGCCCGACTTTTCCATTTCTATCGCGGCACGCACTTCCACTTTGCCGCGCTTGAGTTTGGCGGTCAACATTTCGCGCAACGCGGGTTCACTGGGGCGCAGTTCGTCGGGCAGACGGAAACTCAGGTCCAAGAAGCGGCTGTTGACCGAGCGGATTTCAATGCCCAGGCGCCCCGCTGGCGTAGCTGCAGTTTGCTCGGACGGGGCCACCGCGACCGACTGGCTTTGCGCGCTTGCGTAGCCGGTCATACTGTTGACGTGCATGGGGAATTCCTTGATCGGTCGGTACAACACCCAAGAATAACCCGCCTGTGTGGACTGTGACCGGCACAGCGGCAAAGTTTCCATCCCAACGCAGCCCTTGGGAAGCGACCGATAATCCGGCCCGGCATCAGGGCTTGTTGTCCCCCCCTTGGGCCCTGTGGCAGCTGGTTGCTGCGCCTGTTCCCTTTCGAAAGCTATCCATGACTGAATTTATCCGCAGTGGCGCGCGCGCCGCAAATGCTTTGCGTCCGGTACGAATCACCCGTGGCTATACCGTGCACGCCGAGGGCTCGGTCTTGATCGAGTTTGGTGCGACCCGGGTGCTGTGTACCGCGTCGGTGGAAGAAAAAGTGCCGCCGCACAAGCGCGGTAGTGGCGAGGGCTGGGTCACCGCAGAGTACGGCATGCTGCCGCGCGCTACCCACACCCGCAGCGACCGCGAAGCAGCCAAAGGCAAGCAAAGCGGCCGTACGCAGGAAATTCAGCGCCTTATCGGCCGTTCGCTGCGCGCCGTATTCGACCTCAAGCTGCTGGGCGAGCGCACTATTTCCTTGGACTGCGACGTGCTACAGGCCGATGGCGGTACCCGCACCGCGGCGATCACCGGGGCCTTTGTCGCGGCACAGGATGCAGTGGCGACCCTGCTGGCCAGTGGCAAGATCCATCAATCCCCGATTGTTGCCTCGGTGGCCGCGATTTCCGTGGGCATTGTGCAGGGCGTACCACTGCTGGACCTGGAGTACACCGAAGACTCGGCCTGCGATACCGATATGAATGTGGTCATGACCGGCGCAGGGCATTTTGTTGAAGTGCAGGGAACAGCAGAAGGCGCGGCTTTTTCGCGCGCCGAAATGGATGTCTTGCTGCACTTGGCGGAAAAAGGCATTGTCGAATTGATGGATTTGCAAAACCAGGCCCTGGCACAGCCCTTGGCCAGGGGTGCCTAAAGCAGCCGCTGTGATGCTCCTTTATGACTTGCAGAAATTAACGCTGTTATTGCGCGACCGAAGTCCATGGCAATCGACGTCGCGCGGCAATGTTGCAGGCCGCAGGCCTGGTGGCCTGTTCATCTGGACGGCTAGCCGATTGCACCCCCTATGAAAATCGTTATTGCCTCCAATAACCAAGGCAAGTTGCGCGAACTACAAGCCATGTTTGCGCCACTTCATTGCACGCTGGTTTGCCAAAGTGAACTGGGCGTGCCCGAATGCCCGGAGCCGCACCGCACTTTTGTAGAAAACGCCCTGGCCAAGGCGCGCAATGCGGCCGAGCACACCGGCCTGCCGGCCCTCGCTGACGACGCAGGTTTGTGTGTGGACGCGTTTGGCGGGCTGCCGGGCGTGGACACCGCGTATTACGCCACCCAATTCGGGTACCCCAAGGGCGATGACAACAATGTCTTGGCTCTGCTGGAGCAAATGCAATCTATTGCTAACCGCCGCGCTGCCTTGGTGAGCGCACTGGTGGCGGTGCGTTCGCCGCAGGACCCTGAGCCTTTGATTGCCGTGGGCCGGGTGGTCGGTGAAATCACCCGCGCACCCATGGGCAGCAATGGGTTTGGCTTTGACCCGGTGATGCGGATACCGCAATTTGGACAGACCTTTGCGCAGTTGTCGGAGGCCGTTAAAAACGCCAACAGCCACCGGGGGCTGGCCGCTGCGCAGATGCTGGCCTTGATGCGCGCCAACTGGTTCGCGGCATGATTCCAATCGCGATCAGTGCGCCCGGCGGTGAGGCTGATCCGGTGGGCGAGCAAGCCTACGACGTGCAGCACCTGATGCGTCCGGGCGTGCTGCATTTGCCCAGCCTGCCGCCGCTGTCGCTGTATGTGCATTTGCCTTGGTGCATCCAAAAATGCCCTTACTGCGACTTCAACTCGCATGCCGCTCCCCAGGGCCCATTGCCTGAAGATGCGTATGTCGATGCCTTGGTGCGCGATTTGGAAGTGGCCTTGCCGATGGTGTGGGGCCGGTCTGTGCATTCGATATTCCTAGGCGGCGGGACCCCCAGCTTGTTTACGCCGCAGAGTCTGGACCGGCTGCTGAGCGCCATCCGTGCCCGCCTTCGCTTGGTGCCCGATTGTGAAATTACGCTGGAGGCCAATCCAGGCACTTTCGAAAAAGACCGTTTCCGTGCTTTCGCGCAAGCCGGCGTCACGCGCTTGTCGGTGGGCGTGCAAAGCTTTAACGACCAGCACCTAAAGACGCTGGGCCGGGTACATGACAGCGCCCAGGCGAGCGCCGCATTGGAAGAAGCGGCGCGCAGCTTTAGCGCCTTCAATCTCGACCTGATGTACGCCTTGCCCGGCCAAAGCCTGGCGCAACTGGACCAAGACTTGGACCAGGCCCTGGCATTTAGCCCGCCGCATGTCTCGATCTACCACTTGACGCTGGAACCCAATACCTATTTCGCCAAGTTCCCACCCGAATTACCGCCCGAGGATCTGGCCTATGCCATGCTCGACCGTATTACCGAACGCTTGGGCTTGGCGGGCATGGACCGTTACGAAGTTTCGGCTTATGCGCGAGCGGGTATGCGCTGCCGCCACAACCTCAATTACTGGCAGTTCGGCGACTATTTAGGCTTGGGGGCTGGCGCCCACAGCAAAATCAGCTTCGCCCACCGCGTGGTGCGTCAGACGCGCTACCGCGAGCCGCGCTTGTACATGGAGCGGGCATTGGCGGGGCGGCCATTGGCCGGCAGCGAGGAAGTGCGCCGCGCAGACCTTCCTTTCGAATTCATGCTCAATGCCTTGCGCCTGCGTGAGGGTTTTGCCTTGCAGGATTTTTCGGATCGCACCGGCATGCCAGTTAGCGCCATACGGGCCACTTTGGACGAGGCAGAGCGCCAAGGCTTGATCGAGCAGGACGCTGCGTGGGTGCGTCCAACGGTGCGGGGCTTTGATTTCCTGAGTGACTTGCAGTCGCTTTTTCTGGCCGGAGATTGAGCGCTTTGGCTG
>CANNEW010000128.1 GCA_947503685.1 Comamonadaceae bacterium
TCATTGCTAGGTAACATTACGGGGACTGACAGCGGAGTTACTAATGGGGTGCGTAATGATGGAATGCCAATAGGCTTCGGCTGTGGAGATGCAAAGACTGATCACCTAGTTCCCGACAGGCTGTTGGGCAAAGATTTGACAGGTGCGTGCTACAACCACGATATCGGTTACGCGACCTTAGGTGCTACGAAAGAAGCAGCGGATGCCCAGCTTGGTAAGGATGTTGGCAATGCAATGGGCGGTGGCCTCCTTGGCGCAATAGTTGGTGGGGCCTATCAAGTAGGCGCATCACTATTTGGACAAGCGGCGTACAACAGCGCACAAGCCCAAGCAGGTGAAAACGCCTATGGAACAACCGGATGGGGAAGCCGCGATGCCGGCGATAGCCAAAGTGGCGGCCATAACGCCAGTCCTTCAAATGGCGGTGACAATGGCGGATGGGGAAGTCGGGACGCTGGTGGCGATGGTGGCGATGGTGGCGATGGCGGCGGCGGTGGGTGGTAAGCCTTGAGGAGGTACAGGGTAGGAAAAAATCAACAACAGTAGATTGCATTTAATGATGTTTCAGAGGTCATGATGAGTCTTAACAAAACCGTGTGCTTCATATTGGCACATCTCTTATATTGGAACATTGCTATGGCCGACAATGGCTCGCACACGGAGGAGTTCAATGGCGTCAATATCACGTTTTCGCCACCGAATATGGCTGAACAACGGTCATTCATGTTGCGAGGGGCGCTCACAAAGAAAGAAACCGAGATTCTTGTTCCTGCCATACCGGTTATTGCTAAGTTTCTCAATTTCTTGAGACTGAAAGATGCGATCTACTTACCGTATCCGGTTAATACCCCAAGAAAGCCCTATCAATTTATTTCAGAAAAAGACGTGTGGCTCGCCCCAATTAAATCATATAGCTGGCGCGTTAGTGACGATCAAATTTCCTTTGTTGCCGACTATTTAGTCAATTACGGGAAGATACCCAATAGCGTTATGGGAGACTATTATTTTCGTGACGCCTACATATTCAAAAAAATTAATGGTCAATGGTTTTTTTACGATAACTTCGGTGACAAGCCCTATGGTTTTTTAAAGTGCAAACATTCAGACAAGTCCTGCAAGCTGGATCCACCGTTATGGTGATTACGGGTTAGTCAAGTTCTCTCGATCTAATTCGCCGAACCCCATGGTTCCCTGAAAGCGTTTAATTGCGGCGTTTCGCACTCCTTGCCACCAGTTTATTTTCCTGCGCGTTGGTGTATTGTTTGATTTACGTGGAGATTCCGCGCATTGTCAAAACCGCAGGCTATACGACTGGTTCGGCCACTTTGTCCAAATTGGTGACGCAACTACCCGGGGTCTTGGTGGCATTGGCCGTAGCTGATCGGACCCTAGTCCAGGCAGGGCAGGTAGTTGGCGAAGTGACTTCGGAGCGGTTTACCCAGGGCCGCAGTTTGGACGCTGCACAGGCGCAGCTAACAGAGCGGAAACTTGGCTTAGCAAGGTTGGAATTGCGCAATATTGACACTGCAGAGCGGGCTACGCGCGCATCCATCCAATCCAAAATCGCGGCGGATTTGAGCCAGTTGACCAATATGGAACGCGAGCTTGCCCTGTCGCAGCGGCGTGAAGCTGACCTGGAGCGCCAACTCACGCGGCAAGAATCGCTTTTAGCGCAAGGCTTTGTTTCCACCGAGGCAGTGGAGCAAAAGCGCAACGAATTGCTGGCGCAGCAAATCGCCATCAGCGGGCTCATGCGTACGCGGCAGCAGTTAGAAGCCGACCTGTCGGCGCAGCGCCAGGAGCTTGAACTGAACGCATCGCGTTCGCAGACCCAGCGCTCGACAATAGAGCGCGACATAGAGAGCGCGCAGCAAGAACGTAACGAACATTTGTCTAAGCGCATGCAGTTGATCGCGCCCATTAGCGGCATGGTGACGCAGATCAGCGCGACGGTGGGGCAAGTGGTGCGACCTGACCTGCCGATTTTGACCATAGTGCCCAATGCAGAGGTAAACGAGGTTTTGCTTTTGGTGCCCTCGCGCTCGATTGGCTTTGTGCGCTTGGGGCAAAGGGTGTCGGTGCGCTACCAGGCTTATCCCTACGAGCATTACGGGCGGCACTGGGGCGTGGTGAAAGAAATCGCCCAAGCGGCCCTGCCGCCCCAGGAAGTGGTGCAACAGATTCGGGTGGAAGAACCGGTCTATACCGTACGCGTCAGCCTGCCCAAAAGCTATTTGGAATACCAAGGCAAGCGCTTGGCGCTTACCGCAGGCATGGTGGTGGAGGCCGATGTGGAGCTGGACCGGCTGAAAATTTACCAATGGCTGCTAGAGCCACTGTACCGATTAGGGGCGCGGGTTTGAGCACATCTGCTATGCCGGGGGCGCAATGGGACGCGCAAACCACATGGGGAGCGCGCCTGTTTACTAGGCGCTCGGTGCCGCTGGTATTGCAACTGGAGTCGGCTGAATGTGGCCTAGCTTGCTTGGCCATGGTGGCATTGCATATGGGCCAAAGCCTGCGCATTGAAGACTTGCGGGCAAAGTTTGATGTATCCACACGCGGCACTTCGCTGGCCGAGTTGGCGCGCATGGCAGACCAAATGGGCCTGCATGCCCGCTGCCTAGAACTTGGAGCGGACGACTTGGGCCAACTTCGCTTGCCCGCCATACTGCATTGGGAGGGTAACCATTGGGTGGTACTGAAAAAAGTGACTGCCAAAGGCGTTCACCTGAATGACCCCGCGCAAGGTGAGCGGTGGGTGAGTTGGAACGAGCTAAAAAGCCGATTCAGCGGGTTCGCCGCAGACTTTGTTCCGCGCGCCAAAATCACCCGCACACCGCCCCAGCCCAAGCTGCAGTTTATGGCCTTGCTACAGAGCTTCCCAGGCTTGATGGGTGCTGTATTGCAATTGATGGCGATGTCCGTGGTGTTAGAAGTCATCGCGCTGTTGACGCCCTACTACACGCAACTTGTCATGGACCATGTTTTGGTCAATGGCGACCTCGATTTGCTCAATATCTTGGCCCTGGGTACGGTATTTTTGTTGCTCTTTCAAACGCTGTTTACCGCACTGCGCGGCTGGGCAGGGGCGGTATTGGCGCAGAGCGTGGGCTACCAGCTTTATGCCCATGTAATACGCCATATGTTCTCGCTACCCATGACGTTTTTTGTGCGGCGGCAAGTGGGCGATATGGTGTCGCGCTTTGACTCGCTAGGGCAAATAGCACAGTCCCTGACGCGTACCAGCATAGAGGTGGTTCTGGACGTATTGGTAAGTATCGGTACGGTAGTCATGATGTATGTCTATAGCCCAACCCTGGCAATGATCGGGCTGGCTACTTTCGCCCTGATGTTGGTAGTGAAGCTGGTGGTTTTTTCATCGTCACTGCGGGTCGTTGCCGAGAGGACTTTTCTGAATGCGCGGTGCCAGTCGCACCTGATTGAGAGTTTGCGCGGCATGCATGCGGTCAAGATGGGGCAAGCCGAGCTATTGCGCTCACAGCAGTGGACTTCGCAAACCCGCCAAGTGATGGAGCGTGACCTCGCTACCGAGCGCATTAACCTGGGCAGCACCCTGGCGATGACCATCACCAGCGGGATGGCGCATATCGCGATCGTGTTTTTCGCGGCACAGATGATTTTGGCTAACCAACTCTCGGTAGGTATGTTGTTCGCGTTTATGGCTTACCAGGGGAATTTCTCGGCCCGGGCATCTGCCTTTGTGGACCGTGTGTTGTGGTTTCGGACTATGAACGTCCATTTCGGGCTAGTCGGCGATATTGTCTTTGCTGTCCCGGAGTCTGCAGCGCCTATTCAAGGTGCTACCCCGCGTCCAGCCAAGACCTGGCTTCGAACGGAAGGCATTGCTTATCGCTACTCTGCAGCGGATCCCTGGGTTTTTGGGAATCTGTCTTTTGAAGTGCGGGCCGGTGAAGTGGTGGCAATAGTGGGGCCATCTGGCTCGGGTAAGACCACGCTATTGTGCGTATTGGGTGGGATTTTTTTACCCGGCGCAGGAAGGCTGTTTTACGACGGAGTAGAGGTCAAACCTGACAACACCACCGCCTTGCGCCAAAGGGTTGCCTTTGTGTTTCAAAACGACGAGTTGTTCGAAGGTTCGCTCGAAGAAAACATAGCCTTTTTTGCGCCCCAAGCGGATAGAGAACGAATTAAGCGCTGTGCGGAGTTGGCTTGTATTGCCGGGGACATTGCTCTTTTACCCCAGGGATACCGCACCAGGCTGGCTGAACAAGGCGCGGGGCTGTCCGGCGGGCAACGCCAACGTATTTTGATTGCCCGCGCGCTTTATCTGCAGCCCTCCTTGCTTGTGCTGGACGAAGCGACCAGCCACTTAGACGTGCAGGCGGAGCGGCAAGTATTGCAAAACCTCAAAGGGCTGGGCATTACGATTGTCATGAGCGCGCATCGTCCCGACGCAATTGCACTTGCCGATAGGGTTTATGCACTGCATACCCAAAGTTGGTTGCCAGGCTAAGCGCTACTGAATCGGAGCAGAAAACTCAATCGGCCAGGCTTGGCCTGTCATCTTTGGGTTAAGCCCCGAAAGCGAAGTTGGGTTTCGCTCGCCGTTTTAGAGGTGCTATTTACTTGCTAAGCTTGCGTATCACTCCGCCACCGAGAGCCCAGCTATGCCCCAAGCTACCCCCGCCGTCCCGCCGCTGTACCGCGAATTCACCCAGCAAGCCCAGATTGACGCGCAGTACAACACCTCGCTCACCCTGCCCGACCCGTCCGCGCCCGGGCAGCATTACGTGGAACGGGCGCAGCACGCACGCGCCACCTTGCGCTGCACGCTGGACATTCCCTTTGGGCCGACGCTGCATGAAACCCTGGACATTTTTCCGGCCGCGCAAGCCAACGCGCCGGTGTTTGTGTTTATCCACGGCGGCTATTGGAGGGCTTTGACGAGCAAAGAATTTAGCGGTGTGGCGCTGGGTTTGCAGGCGCGCGGCATTACGACGGTGGTGGCGAATTACGCTTTGTGCCCACATGTGACCATAGACGAAATCACCCGCCAGGTGCGCGCAGCGGTGGCCTGGACGGTGCGCCGCATAGCCGAGTATGGCGGCGACCCAGAGCGTATTGCAGTCGGTGGACACTCCGCTGGCGGGCATCTGACGGCCATGTGTCTGCAAACGGAGTGGGCGCGGGACTACGGGCTGGCGCAAGACCCGATCAAAGCGGCCGTCTGCATCAGCGGGATTTACGACATCACGCCGCTGCGCTTTAGCTATTTGCAGCCCATGATTCAGCTGGACGATGGTGTCATCCGCCGCAACAGTCCTGCATTTATGGCGCGCCCTTGCAAAACGCCCCTGTGGATTACCTGGGGCGGGGCGGAGACAAACGAATTTGAACGGCAAGCGCAGCTTATGCACGGTGCTTGGACGGCGCACGGCAATAGCGCTGAGTTGCGCGCTATTGAGGGGGCCAACCACTTCACGGTGATCCATGGCTTTGAAAGTGCGGGCAGTGATTTGTGTGATTGGTTGGCGCAGCAGCTGGGGGCGTGAGAGCGGATTTTGTAGACCGGATAGGGCTGTTGCTGCGTGAGCTTGCAGTGCGGACTGGTTCGCTGAGATGGGTAAGCGGGGCAGTCGTAGTCAATGGATTGGGGCCTGGCTCGCCTTTCTTTTGCTTTTCGACCCACAAGTGGTAATCTAGCTGCTATGCAAGCGACGCTCCCGACCTCACCCACCACACCCTACCGCGACCGCAAGCGCTACGCTTGGCTTTTCTCGCTCCTGATCCCCACCACGGTGCTGGTAGGCCCAGGCTTGATGGTGTGGACGGGCGATGCGCGCTTACTCTGGGCGCCGGTGTTGTTTTTCTACGGCTTTATTCCCTTGATCGATTACTTCATGGGCGAGGACCTGAATAACCCGCCTGAATCGGCGGTCCCGGCCTTAGAAGCAGACCTTTTTTACCGCTGGATTACCTACCTTTTGGCGCCGGTGCTATGGGCTGCGTTTATTTTCAGCGCCTGGTTTGTTGCCGGTCGGGATTTGCCGCTGCACGGCTGGCTCGCCATGGTGATGATTTGCGGCGCGGTCGGCGGGTTTTGTATCAACCTGGGCCACGAACTGGGCCATAAAAATACGGCGCTGGAAAAAGCGCTTGCCAAAATCGTGCTGGCGCCTTCGGCTTATGGACATTTTTTTATTGAGCACAACCGGGGCCACCACCGCGATGCGGCCACGCCTTTAGACCCGGCTTCGTCCCGCATGGGCGAGTCGATTTATCGCTTTGTGTTGCGCGAGATGCCCGGTGCTTGGGTGCGCGCCTGGGAATTGGAAAGCACCCGCCTGCGCCAGGCAGGTTTGCCGGTGCTGTCCTGGCACAACCATATCCTGCAACCTGCTGCGCTCACCCTGCTGCTGTGGGCGACTTTGATGGTTTGGTTGGGGCCGCAAATTTTGCTATTTTTAATTCCAGCGGCGTTCTGGTCCAACTTTCAGCTGACCTCGGCCAACTATGTCGAACATTACGGCTTGCTGCGCCAACAAACGGAACACGAGCGTTACGAGAGCTGCAAGCCGCACCATTCCTGGAACAGCAACCATATTTTTTCCAACTGGATTTTGTTTCAGCTGCAACGCCACTCCGACCACCATGCGCACCCGCTGCGGCGCTACCAGTCGCTACGCCATTTCGAGGATTTACCCACGCTGCCCAGCGGCTACTTTGGCATGTTTGTGGTGGCCTACATACCGCCGCTGTGGTTTTGGATGATGAACGAGCGCCTGCTTGATCGCGTGGGGCGCGATACAAGCAACATCAACCTGGACCCGTCTCGCCGCGCAGCGCTGGTGCAGCGCTACGGGCTTGTTGAAACGCAAGGCGCCAGCGCCTGAATTACATATTGCGCCGGTACTGGCCGCCCACTTCGAACAAGGCGTTGGTGATCTGACCGAGCGAGCAGACGCGCACTGCGTCCATCAGCACCTCAAACACATTGCCGTTGTCGATCACCGCCTGCTGCAAACGCTTGAGCATGGCAGGCGCCTCGTGGGCATGCGCCGCGTGAAAGGCCTGTAGGCGCGCCAGTTGGCTTTCTTTTTCTTGTGGGGTACTGCGCGCGAGTTCCAAGGTCTCGAGCACCTGCTCGCCATGCGGATTGCGAAAGGTGTTGACGCCGATGATGGGTAGCTCGCCGGTGTGCTTGAGCATTTCGTAATGCATGGATTCGTCCTGGATCTTGCCGCGCTGGTAGCCGGTTTCCATCGCGCCCAAGACACCGCCGCGTTCGGCTATTTTTTCAAACTCGGCCAGCACCGCTTCTTCCAATAGCTCGGTCAACTCCTCAATGATGAAAGCGCCTTGCGACGGGTTTTCGTTTTTCGCCAGTCCCCATTCGCGGTTGATGATGAGCTGAATCGCCATCGCCCGGCGTACGCTGTCTTCGGTGGGGGTGGTGATGGCCTCGTCAAAAGCATTGGTGTGCAGGCTGTTGCAGTTGTCGTAAATCGCGATCAGCGCTTGCAGCGTGGTGCGGATGTCGTTGAACTGGATCTCTTGCGCATGCAGGCTGCGACCGCTAGTTTGGATGTGGTATTTGAGCTTTTGGCTGCGCTCGTTGGCGCCGTATTTTTCTTTCATCGCCACCGCCCAGATGCGGCGCGCCACGCGGCCCATGACGGTGTATTCCGGGTCCATGCCGTTGCTAAAGAAGAAGGACAGGTTGGGCGCAAAGTCGTCAATATG
>CANNEW010000129.1 GCA_947503685.1 Comamonadaceae bacterium
GGGCGTGGCCCTGGCGGCCAAGACCATGGTCGCCGCCAAGTACCGCAATGCGGGCCAGGTGTGCGTCTCGCCCACCCGGTTTTGGGTGCAAGAAGGGGTGTACCAAGAATTTGTCGATCAGTTTGTGGCACAAGCTAGCAAGTTGCAAGTAGGCAACGGGCTGGATGCGACCACCACCATGGGGCCTTTGGCCAACCCGCGACGGCTCAGCGCGATGCAAAGCCTGACGGCTGATGCGCAAACGCACCATGCCAAGCTGCAGCTCGGCGGCAAAGCGATGGATGGCGCTGGCAATTATTTTGAACCGACGGTGCTGACCGAAGTGCCGCCCGAGGCCCGGCTTATGCGCGAAGAGCCCTTTGGTCCGATCGCGCTGATCAACCCCTTTGCCACCTTTGATGACGCGGTGCGTGAAGCCAACCGCCTGCCGGTCGGCCTTGCTGCCTATGCGTGGACCCGCTCGGCCCGCACGGCGCAGCAAATCGGTGCCGCAGTCCAAGCCGGCATGATCAGCATCAACCACCTGGGACTGGGCATGCCCGAAACCCCTTTTGGCGGCGTGAAAGATTCAGGCTACGGCTCCGAAGGCGGCACCGAGGCGCTGGAGTCCTACCTGAACCCCAAGTTCATTTCGCAAGCCGGTTTGGTGTAGCCGGTGATGGCCTCAGAAACCCGCTGAGGCCGCCCACCATCGGCCTTGCTTGCCCGGGTTTCACTTCTTGAGGTCGGGTTGTACCGGCTCGACAAAAGGAAAGCGCGCCCGCGCTTTGACTGCGGTCGGCCCTGCAGCCCCAGAGCCGCGGATAAATCGCT
The DNA here is from genome assembly GCA_947503685.1 of Comamonadaceae bacterium. GTDB lineage: Bacteria > Pseudomonadota > Gammaproteobacteria > Burkholderiales > Burkholderiaceae_C > Allorhodoferax. Next base: position 814 of record CANNEW010000129.1, read on the forward strand.
GGCTTTCATCCACAAAAGGTTGGTAGGCCCAGTTGGGCTTGGCTTCGGACTGGCTGGCAATTTCGGCCAAAAACAAGCGCTCTTGCTGGCTGGCCAGAATTTGCGCATGCACGGTGGGCGGGTCCCAGTCCTGCACCAGTCGGGCATGCAGGCTTTGCTCGGTTTGCGTATGGGTAGTTTGCCCGGCCAGGTTGTTAAGTTCGTCCGGGTCGTTTTCCAGGTTGAACAGCAAAGGCGCCAGGCCATGTGTGAAGATGTATTTCCAGGGGCCCATGCGCACCATGCGCGAGGGGGCCATCACGCCTTCGGAGCTGTATTCAGACACCACGCAACGCTCTGGCTCAGCTGCGCCTTGCAGCAAGTCCAAAAGGCTGTGGCCATGCAAGGGGCCGACTGCAGGCGGCGGCTGCCCTTCATGGGCCAGGTCGCGGAACGTGGGCAACAGGTCCAGCAGCGAGACATGTTCGCTCACCCGCGCCGGTGCAAAGCGTTTGGGCATGGAGATAATCAGCGGCACGCGCACCGAGGACTCGAAAAAGCATTGCTTGAACCACATGCCGCGCTCGCCCAGCATCTCGCCGTGGTCAGCGCAAAACACCACCACGGTGTTGTCCTGCAAGCCGGTCTCTTCGAGTACGTTCAGGATGCGGCCGATTTTTTCATCCACATAGCTGACCATGCCGTAGTAGGCATGGCGCGCGCGGCGCACTTGTGCCTCGGCCACGCTGTACAGGTCTTGCGCATGGGCCACATACAGCCACTGGCTGTGCACGTCCAGGTCTTCATAGGCAATCGGGGGCACGCGCGGCGCATCGATGTCTTCTTCGCGGTACAAGTCCCAAAAGCGCTGCGGCGCCACAAAGGGCGGGTGCGGGTGGGTGTAAGACACCGTCAGGAAAAACGGTTTGTCTCGCGGCGATCGCGCCAGGTCGTACAGGCATTGCGCGCCTTTGTATTCCACTTCGTCGTCGTAGTCGATTTGCATGCTGCGCACGCAGGGGCCTGCCTCCAGCACCGGGCGCATGCTCACACCGGTAGGGCGGTAGGCGGGGCCTTTGCGCCAGTCGGGTGTCCAGGCAAAGTCGGCGGGGTAAATGTCGGTGGTCAGGCGCTCGTCAAAACCGTGCAACTGGTCTGCGCCGATGAAATGCATCTTGCCGCACAAGATGGTGCGGTAACCCGCATGCTGCAGGTAATGCGCCATGGTCGGCGTGGCCGAAGGAAATTCGGCCGCGTTGTCGTAAGCGCCCACGGCATGGGGCAAGCGCCCGGTGAGCATGGACACGCGTGAGGGTGCGCAGATCGGGAAATTGCAGTAAGCGCTGTCAAACACCACACCTTGGGCAGCCAGGCGGCTTAAATGGGGTGTCTGAACCAGCGGGTGCCCGTGAAAGGGCAGGGTGGGTACGGCCAGCTGGTCTGCCATGACCAGCAATATATTGGGCTGAACGTGCTTCATCGTCGCGAAGGGGCAAGACGGCTTACTCGGGCTTGATGTCTGCGGCCTTGACCACTTTGACCCATTGCCCCAGCTCTTGCTTAAAAAATGCGTCGAAGGCTTCGGGTTTTCCAGGCTTGGCGCTGTGCATGCCGGCATTGGTCATGGCCAGACCAAAGTCCTCCTGCATCAGCACTTTGTTGATTTCGCCAACCAATTTGTCCACCACCGCCACCGGTGTTCCTTTGGGTGCCAGCAGGCCCAACCATTGTTCCACTTCAAAATCTTTCATGCCGGCCTCGGCCATGGTGGGCACCTGGGGCAGGCCAGGCATACGCTGCGCGCTGGTGACCGCCAGTGCCCGCAGCTTGCCCGCTTTGACTTGTGGCAAAGCTACCGCAGCATTGGCAAATTGGTAGTCGATGCGACCGGCCATCTGGTCGATGATGGCCGCAGGCGCACCCGTGTAGGGGATGTGAACCACAAATAAATTGAGCCTGGACTTCAACAATTCACCGGTCAAGTGCGCGGGCGAACCCAGGCCCGCGGACGCATAGCTCAGCATGGCCGGGTTAGCGCGCGCTACCTTGATCAAATCTTGCAAGGAGTTGATCTTGCTGGCTGGGTGCACCACCAACACTTGCGGGCCGGAGGCCACCAGCGCAACGCGTTCCAAATCCTTCACCGCATCAAAGTTCATGGGCGCACGCATGGCGGTGGCAATGGTCAAGGCACTGGTGGTAAACAGCAGGGTGTAGCCGTCTGCACTGGCTTTAGCCACTTGGTCGGCGCCGATATTGCCGCCTGCACCCAGCTTGTTTTCGACCACAAAGGGTTGTCCTAGGCTGTTTTGTAAGCGGGTGCCGAGTTGGCGCGCCGCCCCATCGACCAGGCCACCGGCTGGCCAGGGCACGATCAGACGCACCGGTTTATTGGGATAGCTTTGGGCTTGTGCCCAGGGCTGGCAGAGCAAAAGCATGCTGCTGGCAAGCAGCAAGGTGTTCAGTGCGCGACGCAGGGAAGAGACAGTTGTATGCATGGTGGTGGCCTTAGGGTGGAAGTACAAAGTGCTTTACAGCGTGAGCTGCATTTCGAATTGGATGAAGTCGCCGCGGTAGGTAATTTGCCCGAGGTACAAGACGGTGCCGTCCGGCGCCACGCAAATGCGCCGTACTTCGGCCACTGGTGAGCCCACCGCTACCGCCAGCAGGCGGGCGATTTCCACATCGGCTGTGGAAATGCGCAAAGTCTGGCGCGCTGAGGCGATCGTCACATGCGGCAAATCGACCATGACCGGAATGACGGTCTCTTGGCGAAAGCGCTTGGGGGCTTGGCGAAATACGCGTTGGTCAATATAGAGCGAGGCGGCGCAATAGGCTTGGCCATCGCGCGAGTGCACACGGCGCATATGGTGGTAAGCCGGCGCGGCGCTACCGTCCATGGCAGTGAGCGGCGGTTGCACGCCAGACTCCTCCAGCAGGGTCAATTGTGGTTTGTCGTTACGGTAGGCATCGGCCAGGCCCTGCAAAGAGGTCTCCAATGTCAGCGAGCGTTCGGCGCGTACCTGGTCGGTCACAAAGGTACCTCGCCCGCGCTGTGGCAGCAACAGGCCTTCGCGGGTGAGAATGTCTATGGCCTGGCGCACCGTGACGCGGGCTACCTGAAATTCAGCCACCAAGGCCTCAAGCGACGGCACTTTGGCGCCCGGCCCCCACAGGCCACGCCGTACCCGCTGGCGCAACAAGTCCGCCAGCTGGGAATACAGGGGCACCGGGCTATCGGGGAAGATGGGGTGGGCCGAGGTTTGCATTAGATATCTGATAGTTCTATCTATAGTAACATAAGCCAGACTTCACGCGTAGACGCCTTCAGGCCGAAATCAGTTTGGAGCGCAAACTGCTCTGAAAGGCTGACCGATGAAAACCATTTTTGTCTTGTTTGACTCACTGGTGCGCAACGCGCTGGAGTGCTATGGCGGTAGCGCTGTGGCCACACCCCAGTTCCAACGCTTTGCACAACGCGCAGTGACTTTTGACAATCACTATGCAGGCAGTCTGCCCTGCATGCCGGCCCGGCGCGACCTGCATACCGGACGCCTGAATTTTTTGCACCGCAGCTGGGGCGCGCTCGAGCCCTTTGACCAGTCGTTTTCTGAACTGCTGCGCGCCCAAGGCACTTACACCCACCTGATCTCGGACCATTACCACTACTGGGAAGACGGTGGCGCCACCTACCACAACCGCTATTCGTCCTGGGAGTTCATTCGCGGCCAGGAGTGGGACAAATGGAAGGCCATGGTGCAGCCGCCTCTGGAGCGCTTTAAGCACATGTACCACCCCATGCAGCAGCCCGAGGGCCCCCACGATGGGCGCTTGCAAACCATGGTGAACCGCGAGTACATGCAAGACGAGGCCGAATATTGCTGCCCGCGCAGCTTCAAGGCCGGCTTTGATTTTTTGGACACCAACCGTGCTGCGGACAACTGGGTGCTGCATCTGGAATGCTTCGATCCGCACGAGCCTTTTTCCGCGCCCGCCCGATTTCGCGAGCCTTACCCCACCGGCTACACCGGTCCCATCCTGGACTGGCCGCGCTACAAACGCCACGAGGAGACCGCGCTGGAAGTGCAGGAGATGCGTGCCAACTACGCCGCTTTGCTGAGCATGTGCGACGAATATTTTGGCCGACTACTCGATTACATGGACCGCCATACCATGTGGGAGGACACCACCCTCATCCTAAGTACCGACCATGGTTTTTTGCTGGCCGAGCACGACTGGTGGGGCAAAAACCGCATGCCGTTTTTCAATGAAATCGCGCATATCCCACTGCTGATTGCGCATCCCGCTTTCGCAGCCCAAGGCGGTCAGCGCCGACAGGCCCTCACGCAGACCACCGATTTGATGCCGACTTTGCTCGATCTGCACGGGGTCAAGCCCCCGGCCACGGTGGAAGGCCACTCGCTATTGCCTGTGCTGGAGCAGGACATGCCGCTGCGCGAAGCGGCGATTTACGGCATGTTTGGCGCGGCCACCAACATCACCGACGGGCGCTACACCTATTTGCGTTATCCGCAGGACATGACGCGCCAGGATTTGTATGAATACACCTTGATGCCCATGCACCTCAAGTCCATGTTTGCCGTCTCCGATCTGGCCCAGGCCGAGTTGGCGCGCGGCTTTAACTTCACGCAAGGCGTGCCTTTGCTCAAAGTGCCGGCAAGGCGCAATGCCAAAGGCCAGCCGGTGGGGCATACCGGGCAGGGCAGCGGTTATGAGGACACGACGACCGTCTTGTTTGACCTGGCAACGGATCCGGCGCAATTGCAGCCTATCCGGGATGCCGCAGTGGAGCAGCGCTTACTGGCGCAGATCGGCGCAATTATGGAAAAAAATGACGCGCCGCCTGAAGCCTTTTTGCGTCTGGATTTGCCGGTGCCAATGAAGACGTGAATTTGTGATCGCCAAAGCGCGGGGTGCTTAACGCGCGGGCGGCTTGCTTTTTTGCGGTGCTCTGGATCTCTGTCCCGGGGTGTGGACTTTTCAATTCCTGAAGGCCTCGGGGTTACCATGCCGCGCGGAGTCTGCAGCGTGCGGGCTGGTACAGGAATGTGATATGCCATTCAAAGCGGTAGTTTTCGATGCCTATGGCACTTTGTTTGACGTGTATTCGGTGCAGCATCTGGCCGAACAAATGTTCCCGGGCAAGGGCGCCGCCTTGGCGCTGGCATGGCGGGATAAGCAAATTGAGTACACGCGCCTCATCACCCAGTCCGACCCGGATCCGACCAAGGGCAGTCGCTTTTACCAGCCGTTTTGGGACCTTACCCGGCTTTCTTTGCACTATTGCCTGGATCGGCTGCAGTTGGACCGGACCCAAGGGCAGGCTGAGGCCTTGATGGGCCAATACGCCAAACTCAGTCCTTTCCCGGAAAACCTGGAGGTTCTGCGCAGCATCAAGCGCCACGGCCTGACAACGGCCATTCTGTCCAATGGCAGCCCGCAAATGCTGGAATCTGCAGTGCACAGTGCCGGCATGGCCGGTTTGTTGGACCATGTCATTTCCGTGGATGGCATACGCCTTTTTAAAACTGCCCCACAGGCTTATGCGCTGGTACAAGAATCGATAGCATTGCCGCTGGAAAATATTTTGTTTGTATCTAGCAATGCCTGGGACGCTTTAGGCGCCAATTGGTTTGGCTTGCGCACGCATTGGGTCAACCGGCAGGGCTTGCCCTTTGAAGCCTTGGAGCCCCGGCCCGACTTTGGCGGCGCGGACTTGCGTTCAGTCTTGCAAACTTTGAAACTTGAGGAATAAATCCTATGCTCGTAAAACAAATTTGGACCGGTAACGACTACCGCAATTTCAACTACCTGGTGGCTTGCCCCGAAACCGGCGAGGCCCTGGCTATAGATCCCTTGGACAGCCAAAAGTGCTTGGCTGCTGCCAAGGAGTCGGGTTGGGAAATCACCCAAATTCTCAATACGCACGAGCACCATGACCACATCGATGGCAATCAGGCCATCGTGGATCAAACCGGTGCCGCTGTACTGGCCCACCACAAAGCCAAAGACAGCATCCCCGGTATGACACGCGGCTTGTCGGCGGGCGATATCATCAAAGTGGGCAAGACGGTGGAGCTGGAGGCGCTGGATACACCGGGCCACACCATGTGCCACATCTGCCTGCGCTCGCACACCGATCAGCCCGCTCTGTTTTCCGGCGACACGATGTTTAACGCCGGTGTGGGCAACTGCCATAACGGCGGTGACCCTGGCACCATGTACCAGACATTTGCCCAGCAACTGCACGGCCTGCCCGACAACACCTTGGTGTACCCAGGTCATGACTACATTGAAAACAATTTGCGCTTCACGCTGGACCGCGAACCGGGCAACACCGCAGCCCAAGCCCTGCTAGACAAAGTACAGGGACAAAACCCAGAGCAAGCCTTTGTCAGTCAACTGGCCGATGAACGCGAAGTAAACACCTTTTTTCGTTTGGGAAACGCCGGCGTGATCGCCCGACTGCGCGAGGCCTATGCCGAACTGCCCTCTAACCCAGACGCGATGACCGTGTTTTTGAAACTGCGCGAACTGCGCAACCGCTGGTAGCACCAAGAGGCAGCGCTAATGCTTGACAAATCGCAGGGTAAAGCGGTCGCTCTCGCCGATGGCAGCGTATTTCTCGCGGTCTTTGTCTTTCAAGCGGTAGCTGGGCGGCAGCGTCCAGACGCCTTCGGGGTGGTCTTTGCTGTCTTTGGGGTTGGCATTTGCCTCGGAGCTGGCTTGCAGCTTAAAGCCCGCTTGCTCGATCAGCACAATTGCCACATCCTGGCGCACATAGCCCGAGGCGATTTGCTGGGCTTGGGTTTGGTCGGTGCGGCCCCGGTGGTCCACAATGCCCAAAATGCCGCCGGGCTTCAAGGCCA
>CANNEW010000130.1 GCA_947503685.1 Comamonadaceae bacterium
TAGTCAACCCGAAAAAAGTTCCCTCTGCAAACTACGCGGAATTTTTGGCTTTTGTGCGTAAAAACCCCGGCAAGCTTAACTACGGCTCGGCCGGTGGCGGTACCTCGCACCACCTGGCCGGTGAGTTGTTTAAATTGCAGACCAGTACTTTCATTACCCACATCCCTTATCGGGGCGCAGGTCCCGCGCTGCAAGACCTGATTGCCGGCAATGTGGACATGATGTTCGACGGCCTGGGCTCTTCGGCGGCGCACATCAAGGGCGGGCGCATCAAGGCCTTGATGGTCTCTGGCACCAAGCGCAACCCGGCTTTCCCGGATGTACCGTGTTCCACCGAACTGGGCCTGCCCGACTACACCGTGAGCACCTGGTATGGCCTCTGGGCGCCCAAAGGCACACCGGCTGACATCCAGGCGCGGGCCATCGAAGAAATCCGCCGTGCCTGCCAGACCGACGAAGCCAAGACCACCTGGGCCAACCAGGGTGCCGACTTCCCCAATCTGGCTGGTGCGCAGTTCGATGGTTTTATCAAAGGCGAACTGGCAAAGTGGTCCAAGGTGGTCAAGGCCTCGGGCGCAAAGCTCGATTAGGCATTCTTGCCATGGCAGCCGCAGCGGGCGGCTGCCTGGTTGGAGCCGGCATCCGGTCTAGCACGCGTTTTCCCATGTCCCAAAACAATCTTTTTTCTGCGCTGCGCGCCGCTTTTCCGCGCGATCTGGACCAGACGGCAGTGCAGACCGAAACCGGCCTGTGCTACTCCTGGCGCGACCTGGACCGCGCTACTGCGATGTTGGCCAATTTGTTGCAGTCGCTGGGTTTGCCCGCAGGCAGCCGGATCGCCGCGCATGTGGACAAATCAGTCGAAGCCATGTTGCTTTACTTGGCAACGTTGCGCGCCGGCTATGTGTACCTGCCGCTCAATGTGGCTTACCAAAGCGCGGAGCTGCAGTACTTTTTCGGCACTGCCGAACCTGCGGTGCTGGTTTGTTGCCCGCGCGATTTCGGATGGGCCAGCAAGCTGGCGTTTCAGGCTGGTACGCACTACGTTTTCACCCTGGACGACCAGCGCCAGGGCAGCTTGCTCGAACGCGCGGCGCAGCACAGCGATGTGCACACCGTCGCCGCCCGCAAAGCGGACGATCTGGCGGCCATGGTCTACACCAGTGGCACCACCGGCCGCAGCAAAGGCGCCATGCTCAGCCATGGCAATTTGCTCTCCAATGCCAAGGTGCTCAAAGACTATTGGGGTTGGCGCACAGGTGATGTGCTCATCCATTGCCTGCCCATTTTTCATGTGCACGGCTTGTTTGTGGCCCTCCATGGTGCGCTGCTCAATGGCAGCAAGATGATTTGGATGGCGCGCTTTGACCCCAAGCAGGTGCTGGCCTATCTGCCGCAGGCCACTGTCTTTATGGGTGTGCCGACTTTGTATGTGCGCTTGCTGGGCGAAGCCGGTCTCACGCCGCAGGCTTGCGCGAAGATGCGTTTGTTTGTGGCCGGGTCCGCGCCCTTGCTTTTAGAGACTTTCCAGGAATGGACATCGCGCACCGGCCACACGATTTTGGAGCGCTACGGCATGAGCGAAACCGTCATGCTCAGCTCCAACCCCTATGCGCCCGATGCGCGCCACGGCGACCAGTTCGAGCGGCGCGGCGGCACCGTAGGTTTTCCGCTTCCAGGAGTGCAATTGCGTATCAGCAGTGGCGAGGGAAAAACCTGTGCGGTGGGCGAGGTCGGCAATATCGAAGTGCGTGGACCCAATGTGTTTAGTGGCTACTGGCGTATGCCCGAAAAAACGGCCGAAGAATTCACCGATGGCGGCTACTTCAAAACCGGTGACGTCGGCATGGTCGATGCACGCGGCTATGTCAGCATTGTGGGCCGCAGCAAAGACCTGATCATCAGTGGCGGCTACAACGTCTATCCCGCCGAGATCGAAGGCTATATCAACGCCATGCCCGGGGTGGCCGAATGCGCGCTGGTCGGCGTGCCGCACCCGGACTTCGGCGAAGTCGGCGTCGCCGTGGTCATTGCAAAGCCTGGCGCTGCGCCCGATGCCAACGCCATCGTCAAAGCGCTCAAAGCCAATTTGGCGAATTTCAAGATTCCCAAGCGTTGTTATGTGTTGCCCGAGTTACCGCGCAACGCCATGGGCAAGGTGCAAAAGAACTTGCTGCGCCAGCAATACCAGAACCTGTTTACCGCCTAAGCGGCCACTATGCGCCAAGCCATACAAAACCTCGAAGAGTCCAAAATCCGCGAAGTCGCCAATGTGGGAATGGGCCGCAGCGATGTGCTCGCCTTTTGGTTTGGCGAGAGCGACGAAGTGACGCCTGATTTCATCCGTCAGGCGGCGATCGAATCGCTGCAAGCGGGTGAGACTTTTTACAGCCAGAACCTGGGCTTGCCCGCGCTGCGCGAGGCGGTGGCGCAGTCCATGGCCGAAAAACATCCTGGTGCGCCGGGCAGCGCGCCGATTGGCGCAGAGCGCATCGCCATCACCTCGGGCGGCGTCAATGCGCTGATGCTGGCCGTGCAGGCGGTGGTGGACGCAGGCGACGAGCTGGTGGCCGTTTCCCCAGTCTGGCCCAACCTGACAGCGCAGCCGCTGATCCTGGGCGCACACTTGCGCACCGTGGCTTTGCGCCCGCAGGCCGGGGCCTGGACGCTGGATCTGGACGCCTTGCTAGCGGCCATCACCCCCCGCACCAAACTGCTGGTCGTCAATGCGCCCAACAACCCCACCGGCTGGACCCTCAGCCGCGAAGAGCAAAGCGCCATCTTGGCCCACTGCCGCCGCACCGGTACCTGGATACTGGCCGACGAGGTGTATGAAAACTTGTACTTCGCACCCTCAAGCAATGCCTGTGCCCCCAGTTTTTTAGACATTGCTGAGCCAGAGGACCAACTCATGGTGGCGCATAGTTTTTCTAAAAGTTACCTCATGACCGGCTGGCGTTTGGGCTGGCTGGTGCTGCCGCCGTCCGCGACGGCCGCCATGGGCAAGCTCATCGAATTCAACACTTCGTGCGCCAGCGTGTTTACCCAGCGCGCGGGCCTGGTGGCTTTGCAGCGGCGCGACGAGGTCACGCCGCGCGTGGTGCGCCATTTGCAAGCCTGCCGCGACACCCTGGTGCCGGCGCTGCAATCCCTACCCGGCCTGCAAGTGGCCAGCCCTAAGGGCGGGATGTACGCCTTTTTTGAGTTGCCCGGCCACACCGATTCGCTGGCAACGGCCAAGCGCCTGGTGACCGAGGCCGGCCTGGGCTTGGCGCCGGGTCTGGCCTTCGCGCCTGAGGCCGCCAGCTGGCTGCGCTGGTGCTTTGCCTCTAAAGACTTAGGGCGCCTGACGCAAGGGGTGGAGCGGCTGCGGGGCTGGTTGGAAACGGCTAAGCCGCTGTAGGCCCGAGCCTACCGGGGCGACCTACCAGGTATCGACCATGCCGCCGCGCAAGGGTCGGGTTTGCCCGCTTGCCAGCGCCCGGCTGAGCCAAGCGCGGGTCTCGGCGGGGTCGATCACGGCGTCAATTTCCAGGCTGGCGGCCATGTTCATGGCGCTACCGCCCTCCACTTGTTGGGCCAGTAGTTGCGCAAACAAGGCCTCGCGCTGCGCGCCTTCGGGCTGGGCCTCCAACTCTTTCTTAAAGCCCAGGCGCACCGCGCCTTCCAGACCCATGGCGCCAAACTCGCCGCTAGGCCAGGCGATGGTGCACAGCGGAGCGTGAAAGCCGCCGGCGGTCATGGCCATGGCGCCTAAGCCGTAGCCTTTGCGAAGCACCACGCTCATAAAAGGCACGCGCAAGTGCGCCGCGGCCACAAACATGCGGCTGACATGGCGCACCTGGGCACGCGTTTCCACCTCCGGGCCCACCATGAAGCCGGGCGTGTCCACCAAGCTGAGCAGCGGCAGGCTGTGCGCATTGCACAACTGCATAAAGCGCGCTGCTTTGTCGGCCGCATCGGCGTCGATAGCGCCGCCCAGGTGCTGCGGGTTGTTGGCGATGCAGCCCAGCGCACGGCCTTCGATGCGCAACAGTGCAGTGTGTATGCCCGCGCCAAAGCCGGTGCGCAGCATCAGCACGCTGCCCAGGTCGGCCAGGCCTGCGATGGCGGCGCGGCTGTCGTAGACGCGCAGGCGGTTTTCAGGCACCACATCACGCAGCGCCTGTGCGTCGGGTGCCTGATAGGCCAGGCTGGCGCTAGCCTGGCAGAAAAAGCCCAGGTAGTGTTGGGCCGCGGCCACGGCCTGGGCCTCGTCGGCGACCAGAATGTCGATCACCCCGTTGGCATGTTGCACCGCGCTGGGACCAATGGCCTCGGGCGGGTACACGCCCAGCCCGCCGCCCTCGCCCATGGCCGGCCCGCCCATGCCGATATTGCTGGCCTCTGTAGCGATGATCACGTCGCAGCAGCCCAGCAGCGCTGCATTGCCGGCAAAACAGCGCCCGGTGGTGATGCCGATGACCGGCACCTGACCGTTGAGCCGCGCAAAGCTGGCGAAGGTGGCTACATGCAGTCCGGCCACGATGGGCATATCCACATCGCCGGGACGCCCGCCGCCGCCTTCGGCAAACAAAATAACGGGAAGCTTGTGCTCTAAGGCGATGCCTAGCATACGGTCGGTTTTTTGGTGGTTGCGCATGCCCTGCGTGCCGGCCAGCACGGTGGCGTCGTAAGCCATCACCACGCAGGGTTGACCGTTCACGCGGGCGGTGCCGCAGACCATGCCATCGGCGGGCGTGTTGCGGATCAAGTCCTCGGCGCTGCGGCGCTTGCTTTGGGCTGCGACCGCTAGCGCGCCGTATTCGGAAAAGCTGTTCGCATCCACCAGGTCGGCGATGTTTTCGCGGGCGCTGCGCAAACCCAGTGCATGGCGCTTGGCCATGGCCTCGGGGCGCTTGGCATCGAGCGTGAACGCGTGGCGCGCTTGCACACGTGCCAGGTCCGGGCGGGCTTGCGCATCTGCGTCTTTGCCCTTTTGGTTTGCGCTTGCTTGCGAACTTGAGGAGGCTTGCATCGAGGCTGAAGCTGGCGTGGGGGCCTGGCTTGAAGCCACTTGCACAGGTGGTATTTGCGACGGCGCGAGGTCTAAAACCGCCAGCACTTCGTCCACTTGCACCGTATCGCCCGTTGCGCAGAAAAGCTCGCGCACCCTACCCGCACGCGGTGCGCAGACTTCGTGTTCCATTTTCATGGCTTCGAGCACCAGCATTAACTGGCCTTGCTGCACCGCCTCGCCCGGCTGGACCAGCAGTTGAACAACATGGGCTTGCAGGGGAGAGCGCAGTTCAGTCATGGCGTGGCGTATCGTGCTGGCAATGGGTGGGGCATAGTGGTCTTGCGGCCGGTTATGCTCGTATGCAATGGCGCTAAAGGGGCGCTGCTTGGGCCGGATTGTCCGGTAGAAATGGTGCGCGCCGTGTCTCCTGCTGAACTGCTGCCTTTGGTCGAACTCACACGCGGCGGGCACAGCGAGTGTTTGCACTTTGGCGCGATAGCGGTGGTCGATAAGCATGGCGCGGTGCTGGCGCATGCGGGTGACCCACATTTCGTGAGCTTTACCCGCTCCACGCTCAAGGTCTTGCAGGCCTTGCCCTTGCTGCAATCGGGCGGGGCCAAAGCGCTGGGCTTATCGCAATCCGAATTGGCTTTGCTCTGCGCCAGCCATAACGGTGAGCCCATGCATGTGCAAACCGCTGAGTCGATTTTGGCCAAGGCCGGGCAGGACTACCGCGTGCTGCGCTGCGGCTGCCATGTGCCGGGCTTGTTCACCCTGCTGGACAAAGCGCCGCCCGAGGGTTTGGTCTATGACGAGCGGCACCACAATTGCAGCGGTAAGCACGCGGGCTTTGTGGCAATGTGTGTGCAGCAGGGCTGGCCGGTACAGGACTACACCGAACTTGCGCACCCTTTGCAGCGAGCGGTACGCAGCGCGGTGGCGCGCGCGGTAGGCATGCAGGAAGAGGATATGCCCATGGGCATAGATGGCTGCTCCGCGCCCAATTACGCCATGCCGCTGGCTCGCCTGGCCCATGGCTATGCGCGCTTGGCCACGGGCGCAGCAGATGCAGAGTTTGGTGACAGCTTTGCGCTGCTGGGCGAGGCCATGACGGCGCACCCAGACCTGGTCAGCGGCACGGGGCGCAATGACCTGGCCTGGATGCGCGCCGGCCGTGGCGACTGGATTAGCAAGATAGGCGCGGACGGCGTGCAAGTCATGGCGAGTAAAAGCCGGGGCGAGGCTTTTGCCATCAAGATCAGCGATGGCAACAAACCAGCCTTGTACGCGGCCACCATCGCGGTGCTCGAGCAACTCGGCTGGATGGACGAGGTACAAGCGGCAGAACTCGATGCGTGGCGCGGCGCGGACATCCTTAACGCCCGTGGCCTGTGCGTAGGCGCGCGCAGTGCCTGCTTTGCTTTGCAGGGACGTGCTTAAGAACGCACCTGCGGGTAGCGTGCTCGGCGCTCCAAATCGTCCAGGTCCATATGGTTGCGCATGTACTGCTGGGTGGCATCGACCAAGGGCTGGTGATCCCAGAAGGTGCGCTTGCCTTTGGCCAAGGCGCTACCCACCAGGCGGCGCCTGCGCTGGCTGGCCAGCACTTGCGCATGCAGGGCAGGAATGTCCCAGCGCGCAGCCACTTCCTGCATAAAGCCTTGCAGCGTGCCCGCATGGGCCGCGTCTGCAGCCAGGTTGTACAGCTCCTGCGGGTCATCGGGTAGGTGGTAGAGCAGGCAAATATCGTCCTGGCTGTAGATGAATTTCCAGGGGCCGCGCCGGATCATGAAAAGCGGCGTCTTGCTGCCTTCGGCCATGTATTCGCCGATGACTTCATCGTGGCCGCCCGTGCCTTGCAAATGTGGCATCAGTGAGTGGCCATCTAATGGTAATTGCGCATCGACCGCGCCACCGGCTAGGGCGACGAATGTCGGCAGCAGGTCGATAGTGGACACACTGTGTGCCACTTTGCGTGGTGCAAAGCGCGCCGGGGCATGGACGATAAGGGGCACGCGGGCGGCCATTTCAAACCAGTGCATCTTGTACCAAAGTCCGCGCTCGCCCAGCATATCGCCATGGTCCCCGGAGAAGACCACGATGGTGTCCTCGCCCAGGCCGCAAGCATTCAGCGTTTGCAGCAACTCGCCCACTTTGCTGTCCACATAGCTGCATGCGCCGAAGTAGGCGCGGCGGGCGCGGGCAATGGCTTCGGCGGCCAAGGGCTTGTCCCACAAATCCATCACTTTGAGCAGGCGTTGCGAATGCGCGTCCTGCGCCTCTTGCGCTATCGGGTGGCGCGGCATGGGGATGTCCAGGCCCTCGTACAGGTCCCAAAACTCGGCGGGAATGGTGTAGGGGTCGTGCGGGTGGGTCATGGACACCGTCAGGCAAAAAGGCTGGGCCGGCGTGTTGCGCACATGGTCGTAGAGGTACTGGCGCGCTTTGAACACCACCTCCTCGTCAAAGTCCAGTTGGTTGCTGCGCACGCTGGGCCCCGCTTGCAGCACGGAGGCCATGTTGTGGTACCAGCTGGGGCGTGTTTCCAGTTCGTCCCAGTTCACCGTCCAGCCGTAGTCAGCGGGGTAGATGTCGCTGGTCAGGCGCTCCTCGTAGCCATGCAACTGGTCTGGCCCGCAAAAATGCATCTTGCCCGACAAGGCGGGGCGGTATCCCAGCTGG
>CANNEW010000131.1 GCA_947503685.1 Comamonadaceae bacterium
CTACGTGCTGAACGTATGCATAGATCAGGTGGACTTCATGGCCGGCCATCTAGCGCCGCTGGGCATGAAAGAGCGCATTGCCGCCTGCCTGGCCTACGAAGAACAAGTGGTGCGCCAAGGCGTACGTCGCGAAGCGCTGCGCGCCCTGCACTACCTGTTTGCCAGCCAAGCCGACCTAGAGCGTGCCGACTTCAAAGCCATGCTCGGCCTGGGCGAACGCATGGCCACCGCCCAAGTGGCGGCCCTGCTAAAGCGCGGCCTACTGCTTTCGGATACCCCCTACGGCAAAGTGCGCCTAGGCGTACCGCAGCACGCACTGCGCTTTTACTTTCCCAGCCTGTGGCCGGAGGCTGAGGCGCAGGCTTAGCAAGGCCGGCGAGGCCAGCCACATCAGCTGCACGAGGCTGGTATCGAGCATGGGGGGGCTTAGTGCGAATGGCCGTGGGCGTGGCCTTCGTGTTTGTGATCGTGGTCATCCTGCGCATGGTCGTGATCATGGCCATGCGAATGGTCACCGTGGCTGTGCCCGTGCCCGCCCGTGGCATACGCCCCGTTTTCAGGCTCGAAGCTTTCGCCCACTGCGTGCACGATCAAGTGCATAGCGCGCAGCATGTCGGCCAGCACGTGGTCGGGCTCAATCTTCAGGTGGTCGGGCTTAAGCTCAATGGGCACATGCCGGTTGCCCAGGTGGTAGGCGGCGCGTATCAAGTCATACGGCGTGCCGTGTTGCGTGCAGTGCGTAATTTTCAGCACCGCCTGCGGCGCGGCGATGGCGCGGATAAACGATCCATCGTCCGCCACCAGCACATCGCCCCCACGCACCACCGTGCCGCGCGGCAAAAAAATGCCCAGGCTGCGGCCTTGCGAGTCAGTGGCGTCAAAACGGCTTTTCTGGCGTACGTCCCAATCCAGTTCTACCGTAGCCGCACGCTTAATAAGAACGGGTGCGAGGCCTTTGCCTTGCGCAATGCATTTGGAGACTTGGAGCATGGTTGTTTTTGTGGTGGCTTGCGCAGCGCAGAGCATAGTGGATGGCGCCATTTAGGACTTGCCTGCCTGCATAAAATTAGTTAGTATTACAAACGTTATAACTTAGAGGTTCGCCGTGGCTGCACTCAAACTTACCCAAATTGGCAATTCCCTAGGGGTCATCCTTCCCAAAGAGATGCTGTCCAAGCTGAAGCTGGAAAAGGGCGATAGCGTTTTTTGGACCGATGCGCCTAATGGCGTAATGCTCACCCCATACGACCCAGAAGTGGAAAAGCAATTGGCCTTGGGGCGTGAGTTCATGCACGAGTTTCGCGATACCTTCCACCAGCTCGCCAAATGAGCCAATGGAATTGGGTCAGCCGCGAAGTCTTGCTGCTTCTGCATGACGAAAGCCTGGCCGAACACGGCGGCGCACCCGGACTTCGTAATGAAGGACTGCTGGAATCCGCGCTTGCACGCCCTTTGAATGTCGCGCTTTACGGTTCGCCGGACCTTGCCGACCTTGCCGCGATCTACGGTCTTAGCTTGGCAAAAAACCATCCTTTTATTGACGGTAATAAGCGCGTCGCTTTCTTGGCAGTGGGTCTGTTTTTGGCCATCAACGGTTTCCGTTTGTCGGCAAACCAAGTCGATGCAACCCGGACGATGCTGGGCGTCGCCGCAGGCGACGTCGACGAAGCGGCGTTGGCGCTTTGGATTCGTGCGCACATGAAACCCCGTTGATTCGATAGCGCGCTTGCCCATCGCCATCAAAATAGGCTGGCTTGCCAGGGCATGGAGCGTCAGACCGGCGCAGGTCCTGACTGTGCAACCAAGCGAACACCAAGGGCTTGGCAGACCTTGTAAATCGTGTCAAACCGCGGTTGGGAGCTGGGGCGCAGTGCTTTATAGAGCGCCTCGCGCGTCAACCCAGATTTTTCAGCCACGGCGCTCATCCCACGAGAACGGGCAACAATCCCCAGTGCGTGGGTGAATTCACCGATGTCGTTTTCATCCAGTACCAGTGTCAGGTAATGGGCAACGTCTTCCTCGGTTTTGAGCATTTCTGCCATATCGAAATCTGGCAGATCTGCAACTTTCAGTTTCTTGGTCATACGGGTCATACCATCTTTGATGCTTGCAAGCCAGGCATCAAATTCAGCCGTGCGCTTGACCTTGTACCTGCTTGCAATTGTAATCACTTGTTCACGTTTCACGCATAGAGCATTTGCACACATGGCTTAGACCGAAGATTAAAATCTCGACCCATTGGGTTTAAGCCTTAATGTTTAAGATCTCAAATTGCTTAAGCCTTGGACGCGACTTTAACTAGGGTCAGGTAAGGCGGCAGGAATGGATGCCCCATCACCAGCGCAAGGCAGACCTACTAGCGCAAAGCATTTTCGGTCTCTAACGTCCTCTTCGTTCGCTAATCCGCATTAGGCTGCTGTGTGCCGAAAGAATAGTGCGGATGACCGCACAGGTCTAGACAAATATTGCTGTTTATGTAACTATCTCTATGGCGTGTTTGCGGTTTAACGTCAGAATCATCAGAATGAATTATTGGACATGCTGGCCACAACACTTACTTGAGACACTGCAAGCATTAATGCAGCTAACAGATAGTGGGCACTTTTATTGCTGATTAATTCCTAAGATTCTTTTCTAAGAAAGTGGCGCAACCAAAATGAGTAACTTTGTGACGCCTAGGAATTTCGCGGTTTCCATTCTTTTATGCTGCAACACTACTCACTCCGGAGCACTGAAACCTATGGTGACTGACGCGTCCCAAGCTTGCAGCCGAGATCTGGCGTATCTACCCGAATTCCTAATGCGCAACGACACAGGCGCAGCCAATAACCGCCAGCATCGCGGCGAATCGGCGATGGCGACGGCGCTAGAGCAGGCCAATCGGGAAGCCGCTTCGGCTGAAATCGATGCCCAGTGTGTGCAGGCACTTGATCGGTATCTTTCATCATGGCGCAAGGGCCATCTCTGGGTAGAGTCTGCCAACAAGGCTCCAGAGCAAGACGCGTCGGCTACAGTAGCCTTAAAGCCCAAGGTTCCCCTTGCCTCAGTACGCTGGCTCTCGAAAAGTACCGTGCATATGACTTTCCCTAGCTTCGGCCCAGAGGCTGAGCGACCCATTCACGATCTCTTTCATAAAAACCAAAAGCGCCTACAGCGAACACCTAACTGGATCATAGATGTTCGCAACAACGATGGCGGGAGCGACTGGATCTACCATCCGATTATTGAAGCTGTCATCGGCAACGCCACCCTGGAGGTTGGCGCAGAGTTTCTCGCCACACCAGCCAACATTGAGGGGTTAACACGCGTATGCCAGCGGATGGCGCCTGGAGATGCCACTTGCATCAAATGGACTTCAGCGCTCATCGATGCCATGCGAGCAGTCCCCCCGGGATCCTATGTGCTGGAGCCCGAAATCCAAAGCGCTGTGACGCGGTACGACGCTTACCAACCCAAGCGCAAGCGGCCCCTTCGGGTTGCCGTATTAACGGACACCGACTGCGTGAGTTCATGCGAACAATTCCTACTGACCATGCGGCAAGGTTGGAACGTCAAGTTGATGGGGCGGCGAACTTACGGAGCCCTTGACTATTCGAACCTAGTTCCGCACACGCTGCCCTCTGGTCAACGGGTGCTCTGGCACGCCATCTCTCGGTCGATGCGCCTGCCCCATCTGCCGGTGGATGCGGTGGGTGTCTTGCCAGATGTTTTTCTGGCTCAGCCAGCCAACGAGCGCGAGCGCGCCAGGGAAGTAGATTTCGTTCATGCGCTGCTTGAAGGCCGTGCGATGGATCCACTCCAAACGGTGGACTCGAAACACCAATCCAAAGAACAAACGCTGAACTGAACAAGTGATTCAGTACAACCGCAGCTTAGCAGGCACCAGGCAAGCGCGTTGAATTGCGCACAAGTGCCGTGTCCGTACACCCTACGCGATACGAAAGACGGCAATCGCTCGAAGGTTCATCACTAAATGCGAGTGTTGACGTTTATCGGTTTGATTTGGCAAGCTTTTTAGGATGCTGATTCATTATTTACTCCTGTGATTTAGCTGGCCTGCCAAGGCATGGTGGAAGTAGGGGCGCGCCTGGTATCTCGCAAACTTATCTGGATTGAAGGCCGCCGGGATCATCTCAATGTTGGTGCCGTAGACCTGCAATGCCGCTCCCAAATCGAAGGCCTCTCAGCCCTTACGCAACACCTGCATCAATTCCACCAGCCCAATCGCCTGCGCGCCGTAGCGCATCGCAAAGCGTTCGATACCTGGGTAGACCACGTAGCGCTGTGCAATGTTCAGGTCTGCGCAAGCGATGTCAAAGCCTTTGCTCAAGGTCGGTGCGGTGGAGCGTTTGATTTCGATGGCCATCCACGGTTGCCCGGCGCGCTCGATCAGCAGGTCGATCTCCGCGCCCGCATGGGTGCGGTAGCTGTAAGCCGTGCAGTTGGGGTTGGCGGCGGCCATCAGGTTATCAATACAAAAGCCTTCATAGCTGGGGCCACACACCGGGTGGCCCGCCAGATCGTGCAAATTGCCCAAACCCAACAGCGCATGCACCAATCCGCTATCGCGGACATACACCTTGGGCGCTTTGACTAAGCGCTTGCCCACGTTACCGCTCCAGGGGCGCAGACGTCGAACCAGTTGTAAGTCCACTAGCAAATCGACATAGCGCTCGACCGCCGGGCTGCTTACGCCCAGGCCGCTGGCAAGGCGACTCTGTTGCAGCAGAGCACCTTGGTGGTGGGCCAGCATGGTCCACAAGCGGCCCACGGTTTCAGCGGGCAGACGCGGGGCAAACATGGGCACATCGCGCTGCAAGTAGCTGCGCACAAAGTCTTCACGCCAGCGAAGGCTTGCGGCGTCGCTTGTAGCAAGCAAGCTGTCGGGAAAACCGCCTCTTAGCCACAGCGTTTCCAAATCGGCGGCGGGCCACTCCAATGCGTGCACTGGCCCGATTTCAAGATAAGCCACCCGACCGGCCAAGGTTTCGCTGCTTTGCTGCATCAAGTCCAGCGAGGCCGAACCCAAGAGCAGGAAATGGCCAAAACGCTCCCCGCCACGACGCCGCTCGTCAATGATGCCGCGCAAGACTTCAAACAAGCCGGGCATGCGGTGGATCTCGTCCAAGATAAGCAGCTTGCCGCCTTGGGCACGCAGGAAAGCATCCGCATCCGAAAGGCGCATGCGGTCGGCCGGTCGCTCCAAATCAAGATAAGTGGCGCTCGCAGGCCAAGTGCTAGCCAGTTGAAGCGCTAAGGTGGTTTTGCCCACCTGGCGCGGCCCGAGCAACACCACCGCCGGCGATTCATGGAGGCGCTGTGACAGCATGGAAAGGGCTTGGCGATCTATCATCATTGAAATTTTAACGCATCACGTTGAAATTTCAATGTTATTTCCTAGAATTGTGAGATTGGAGAGGTCATTTAGACTTGTCTTGAGGGCATTAGCACTTTGCTTCAGGCGGTGGCTGCGGCCTGAAGGCTGGCGTGCCAGGCCATGTTGAGATGGGTAGCGCGACAAAACTGAGAAGCAATTTTTTAAGGCGCAGCATTAAATTCGCGCAGCGCGCTTTGCAGCGCCGGTATATCGGTGTTGACAATGCTCTAGAGCACGTCGTCATCTATACCCGCGTAGCCGTGAATCAGTTGATTGCGCGTCGCGATGATCATCCGCCACGGGACATTCGGGTTAGCCTCCCGTATGACAAGCGGAATGTGGGTTGCCGCTTCGCCTATCAGCTCAATATTGCGCACGGTGGCGTCATAACGCATTGGGTCGGCCGCAAAGTTTTCGCGCCTGACACCGGCGTTAAATCGAAGCACCCGATCACAAAAGCCTAGCATGTCCTCCACATAAAACCGCCATTGCCGATCGGGCAAGCCGCTAGACATGGACGGCGTCCCGTTCTACATAAGGGCGAAGCTCCTGGCGCAAAGCCTTCTCAGTCACTAAATCGACCCGATACTGCAAAACATCTTCAAGGTAGAACCGCGCACCAAAATACTGCTTGGAAGTGGGGGCGGATACAAAGGAAATCAAAATATCCACGTCACTCCCCTCTTCGGCTTGTCCGCGTGCAGTGGAGCCAAAAAGCGCCAAGCTGCGCACGCCAAATTGGCTTTGCAGGTGCGGCTTGTGTGCACTTAAGAGGGTTAGAGCAGTTTGGCGGTCCATGCGGGCAGTTTAAGGGAGGCGTCCAAGCGACTGAAGCCGCCCCCGTCTAGGTATTTACCCTCTCGAAATTTGCCGCGCAAAAGCCTACTATGCGAGAGTGAATTTCACAGGCTGAATTCCTGGCGCTAAATGCCCCGCTTGGTGCTCTGCGTCAAGGCCCCGCGCGGTCCAGCGTCGCTGGGAATCCAGGCTTAAAGTCAGGGAGCAAGGTGCTAAGTACAGCCGGTGTAAAACCGCGCCACCTCGGACCTCAAGGAGTACGCCCATGACTGCCACCACCACCCCAGAAAACCACGCCGTTGCCGATTCCGGCGCGCACATCGACGGATTCCATTTAGTTATCGATGCCCTCAAGCTCAATGGCATTGACACCATATTTGGCCTGCCGGGCATCCCGATTACCGACCTGACGCGCATGGCGCAGGGGCAAGGCATGCGGGTGATCTCGTTCCGCCACGAGCAAAACGCGGGCAATGCCGCAGCGGCGGCGGGCTTTTTGACGCAAAAGCCGGGTATTTGCCTTACCGTTTCAGCCCCGGGCTTTTTGAACGGACTGACGGCCCTGGCCAATGCCACCACCAACTGCTTTCCAATGATTTTGATCAGCGGCTCCAGCGAGCGCGAGATGGTGGATTTGCAGCAAGGCGATTACGAAGAGATGGACCAACTTGCTATTGCCAAGCCTTTGTGCAAAGCGGCCTTTCGGGTGCTGCACGCCGAGGACATTGGCGTGGGCATTGCGCGCGCCATCCGCTCGGCTTTGTCGGGCCGGCCTGGCGGCGTGTATTTAGATTTGCCGGCCAAGCTATTTGCCCAGACCATGGACGCGGCCAAGGGCGCGGCCTCCCTCATCAAGGTGGTGGACCAAGCGCCACGCCAGATCCCGGCCCCAGACGCAGTGGCCCGCGCCTTAGACCTGCTCAAAAGCGCCAAGCGCCCGCTGATTTTGCTGGGCAAGGGCGCGGCTTATGCGCAAGCGGATGCCGACATCCGCGCGCTCGTGGAGACTTCGGGCATCCCCTATTTGCCCATGTCCATGGCCAAGGGTTTGCTGCCCGATACCCACGCGCAGTGCGCCTCGGCGGCGCGCTCGTATGTGTTGGCCGAGTCAGACGTGGTGCTGCTGGTAGGCGCGCGCCTGAACTGGCTGCTATCCCACGGCAAAGGAAAGACCTGGGGCACGCCCATCGGCAAGCAATTCATACAAATAGATATCTCGCCGACCGAGATGGACAGCAATGTAGCGATTGCCGCGCCGCTGGTGGGCGACATAGGCTCGTGCGTGGCGGCGCTCGTGGCCGCCATGGGCAGCCACTGGCCCA
>CANNEW010000132.1 GCA_947503685.1 Comamonadaceae bacterium
CCTTGCAGGCTGTCCAAGGCCATGCCGTCCAAATGCGCTTGTCCGGTAATGCTGGCCGTGCCACGCAGCAGCTGCAATAAGGCTTTGCCCACCGTAGTTTTGCCGCTGCCCGATTCGCCCACCAGGGCCAGGGTGCGTCCGCTGTCGAGTTGGAAACTGATGCCATCGACTGCTTTGACATAGCCGACGGTACGCTGTAACAAGCCTTTGCGTATCGGAAACCAAACGCGGTAATCCTGCACTTGCAGCAGCGCACGCGCTGGCTGTGCATCCTTCGCTTGCGCATCTTGTTGGGGTTCATGCGCCAAGTCACTATGCCGGGTAGCGGTACCCGGCGCGTCGGGGTCGCGGTACAACACGCAGCGTACCGCATGGCCCCCGGGCAGGGTATGCAAAGCCGGTTCAGCGTTGTGGCATAGCGCGCTGACATCAGCACACCGGTCGGCGAAACGGCAGGCGCTAAAGCGCTGGTTCAGGGCCGGTACGCTGCCGGCAATGGCGGCCAGGCGGCGGCCGCGTTGTTGCGCATCCGGCATGGCGTCTAAAAGATTCACGGCATAGGGATGCAGCGGGTTGGCAAAAAATTCTTCGGCGCCTGCCACTTCCACAATCTGCCCGGCGTACATCAAAGCGACCTGGTGCGCCATTTGGGATACCACAGCCAGATCATGGGTAATGAGCAGCATGGCCATTTTTTGGCTCTGTTGCAACTCTTTAAGCAAGTCCAAAATCTGCGCCTGGATGGTCACATCCAGGGCGGTGGTGGGTTCGTCGGCAATCACCAGATCGGGTTCACCTGCCAAAGCAATGGCAATCATGACGCGCTGCTTTTGTCCGCCCGACATTTGAAAGGGGTAGCTATCCACGCGGCGTGCGGCGTCGGGTATTCCCACGCGCTCTAACCACTGCAGCGCTTTGCTGCGCGCCGCATCGTCGCGCAGCGCGGTGTGCCGCTCTATGACTTCCACGATTTGCTGCCCCACCGTCATCACCGGGTTCAGGCTGGTGGAGGGTTCTTGGAAGATGATGCTGATACGCCGGCCACGGATATTGCGCATGCTGCGCTCGGGCAGGCCCATTAACTCGGTGCCATCTAGCACCACGGTACCGGCGGCCACGCGCCCGCTATCAGGAAGCAAGCGGAGCAGGGAAAGCGCGGTCATAGATTTGCCGCAGCCCGACTCACCTACCAATGCAAAGGTCTGGCCGCCTTCGATGGTGAGCGATAGGGCATCGACCGCGCGCACCAGACCGGTGTCCGAGGCCAACTCGGTGGTCAGGCCTTCAATTGCGATCATGCGGCCTCTTTCAGGGGCGCTGCAATTTGCGCTCCCGTGCGCACCCGGTACGCACGCGCACGCGGATCAAAAGCCTCGCGCACCGCACCGGCAAATAGTGTCATGGCCAACACCAATACCAGCATAAAGCCAAAGGCGGAAACCAAGTTCCACCACACCAAGGGGTCCTGCGACATTTCATGGCGGGCGGTGTTAATCATGGAGCCAAAGCTGTTGGTGTTGGGGTCCACACCAACGCCCACGTACGAGAGCACCGCCTCATAGAGCACCAAGCCAGAGAAATCTAGCACGCCTACGATGACCACGATATGCGTCAGATTGGGCAGGATATGGCGGCGCATGATGCTGGTGTCAGACACCCCAAAAGCGCGCGCCGCCTGCACGTAATCAAGTTCGCTGAGCTTGAGTGTCTCCGCGCGAAGCAAGCGCGCCAACTGTGCCCAACCGGTAATCCCCAAAATCATGGCCAGCAAAAACAAACGGATATCGGCGCGCTCCAAGCCGGTCTCAAATAGCTCTGGATTTTTGTCGATAAAAACCTGGATCATCAGCACAAATGCAGAAATGAGCAGCACCGAAGGTATAGAAGAAAGCACTGTATAGAAATACTGAATCGCGTCGTCCACCCATCCCTTAAAGTAACCCGCCAAAATGCCAAATACCAAGGCTAGCGGGAGCGTGGCGATGGTTGCCAGCGAGCCGATTACCACTGCGGTGCGGATGGATTTCAGACATGCATAGAGCACATCATTGCCCGTCTGGTCGGTACCCAACACATGGTAGTGGGGCCAGACTGTTGCCACCCAAGATGCGGTCAAAATCAGCGCAGTTACAGTGAGCGCGATGGCGCGCCAGGGAACGCCCAATTTCCCACGCCAGGCTGCCAGCACCGCTTCGCCAAACGCCAGTGTGTGCCGCTGCGCCAGTGCCCACACCAACAATACGATGGCAATGAACGAAGTAAGCGCCCCCCAGGCTAGGCCGCGCGCGGTAAGAGCGATCAGGTCTGCGGCCCACTGCGCGGCAGGATCTTGCAAGTGTCTGCCGCCAAATTGGAGGCGCGGGTAGTCTCGCACCGTGACGCCATCGCGCTGCAGGGACTCTTTGGCAAACTGATGCGTTGCCATGGGCCGGGAATAGGTCTTTTCACGTGCTTGGCGCTGCCCGCTCAACACCGCGTCCAGGACCGACAGCGTTTGCATGGAATAAGCCGGCGCAGCACCTGCGTTGGCATCCGGCAAAGCGGGCAGAATGGGACGAAAGTGCACCGAGTCAAGCACCGCTATCAGCATAAATAGTCCCAGGATGACGCTACAGGCCATAGCGGTCGCATCGCGCTGCACATAGCGCCAGGTCTGGCGCAGCAAGGGGGTGCGCCAGGCATGCACGACGTACAGGGCGAGCATCAGCAACTGGGCATACAAGGCCAGGTCGGTCGCCAGAAAAACAAATTTAGGCATGCTGCGCGTACCTCAACCCAAACGTACGCGCGGATCAACCAGCGTATACGAAATGTCGGTTAGCACCAGGCCCAGGATATAGAGCAAGGAGCCCAGAAATACCATAGCCCGCACACCAGCAAAATCCTGTCCGGCGATAGCATCAATGGTAAAACTGCCTAGCCCCGGAATGCCGAAAAAGGACTCCATGATCAAAGCACCCATAAACAAAAGCGGCAGTACGGCGACGGTGCTGGTCAAGATCGGCAACAGCGCATTGCCCAGTACATGGCGAAACAAGACCATGGTCTCGCTCAGCCCCTTGGAGCGGGCGGTGCGTACATAGTCCTTGCCAATTTCCTCCAGGAACATAGTGCGGTAAAACAAAGCCTCACCGCCCAAACGGGAGACGATTCCTATCAGCACCGGCAAAATCAAAAACACCACCAAGTCCGGCCCGTTCGAATAGCCGGAAATAGGTACCAGATTGAGCGTTTTGGAGAACAAAAACTGCCCGGCAATGATGTAAAACAGCCCGGAAATGGAAAGCAAAAAAACGCAAAACGCGACGCCCCAGAACTCTAAATAAGTGGCCCGAAAAAACACCAACACCAAGGAGAACACCACCACCGCAAACACGCCGAGCAAAAACGTCGGGGCCGCCACCGCCAGGGACGGGCCTGCACGCTGGCTCAATTCATAGGCAATATCACGCCCGGTATCGGTGGCGCCAAAATCCAGCACAAACAGTGGCAAGGACCGCTGAAAAAACAGGGTCTGGGTCAACTTTTCAGACCCTTGCGCTTTTTCATTCCACAGCAAGGGTTTGTCGTAGCCGCGCTCTGCCTTCCACTTTTGAATGGCATCGGCACTGACCCGTTTGCCACCGATATTCATGCGCGCCATATCGTCAGGGGTGTTCACCGCGAAAAAGAGAACAAAGGTCAGCAAATTAACGCCAACCAACACCAGCACGCCATAGAAGAGCCGTCGCACTATGTAATTGGCCATGCGCTTACTCCACAGAAGCCAAAGTGCGCGCCGCCGTCTCGCGGTCGCGACGACGCCACAACCAAACAGCCGGAGCGATCAGGCCGGCCACTAGCAGCAGCATGAGCGGCAAGGGCCACCACACCGGCACATTCCAAGCGGCCATCTTGGCTGCGCGCAGGGGCGCATCAAGCCGCAGGTAACTGATGTGGTTGCGCGTGATCTGGGTGGGTTTGCCGTTAAAAACCCACTGTTGGTAAGCAGCCGCTGAGGTTGGAAAATAGCCAAAACTCCAGACCGCATCGCGCTGGGTAATTTCTATCATTTTGTCTATCACGGCCTGCTTTTGCGGGCCGTCGTCGAGCAGTTTCATACGCTCAAAAGCCGCGTCAAACTGGGGGTTTTGGTAGTTGGCGCTATTCTCACCATTGCCCTCAGTCATGGCGGTGGCGTTGGGGCCATAAAGCAAAAAGAAAAAGTTTTCTGCATCCGGGTAATCGGCTAGCCAGCCGGCAAAAAATATTTGCACACCGCCTGTTTTGAGTTTGTCGCGAAAGCGGTTGTAGTCGGTGGCGCGCACTTCCATTTGGATGCCGAGTTTGGCGAACTGGCGCGCATACCAATCGAGTTCGGCCTTGGCTTTGCCGGTAGCTACCAACTGAAAATCGAAATTGAGCACCAGCGGCTGCCCGGTTTTTGCGTCGCGCCCCCCCGGATACCCGGCTTGGGCCAGCAAGTCTTTAGCCTCATCGATGCTGCGCCGCACGACCTTGCCGTCGGCTTGCTTGCGGTAAACCACCGGGTTGAAAGCGCTGGGACCATCTTCGCGGTAGCCAAAGAGCGAAGGCGGCAGCGGGCCGTGCGCGGCTACGCCCTGCATGTCCCAAAAAATGGACACGTACTCTTCCCAGTCCAGTGCAATCGACAAGGCCTGTCGTAGCTTGCGGTTGCGGTCCGCTTGGTCGGGGGTTTTGCCTTGGCCCACCACCGGGTCCATCCAGTTAAAGGCCAGATACCAGTTGTTGGGCTCCACCGTAGTGGGCAAACGGAAACCTTTGTCACGGTACTCTTTTTCTTTTTTCGGGTCGTCGGCCATGGCTGTGAGGTACTGGGTGCCCATGTCCAAACGCTCGACGGCGGGCGAGTCATAAAAACCCTGTTTGAACTTGGCGTGCAAAGGCACCGATTCCTTCTCGATTTCAAATACCAGCTTATCCACAAAAGGCGTGGGCTTGCCGCAGTCGTCCAACAGCCCTTTTTCCTTGTCACCCGCCGCGCCTTCACAAGGATAGGGCTCGCCCCGGAAATGGGGGTTGCGCAGCATGGTGTGGCGTCGGTTGGTGGCGTACTCCGTGAGCATGTAGGGGCCGGTGCCGGCAGGCCAAAAATTTAACGACAAGTTGCGCTCGGCCATGCCTTGCTGCGCGTAAAAAGCTTCGGCTTCCCAGGGGATAGGTGCGAAAAAAGTCATAGCCAACCAGTACTTGAACTGCGGGTACTTACCCAGCACCCGGATGCGCAGCGTGTATTTGTCGGGCGCGCTTACGCCGTCGAAGGGATATTTGCGAAAGTCCAGGTGCGGCAAATCGCGTTGGGTAGGCGGCAGGTTGCGGCGCAACGCTTTATCCGCTTTGGCAACGCGGGCGCCATAGTCCTTAAAGTCCACGATGTATTCGGCCAGCGTGGAGTACGAGGGCGAAATCACCCGGGGCGTGGCCAGACGGCGAATGGCGTACACATAGTCTTCGGCGGTCAATTCGCGCGTGCCGGTTTGCGCAAAATCGGGCAAGACATGCTTACCCTCCAGATCCTTGGCCGCAAGCGCGTGGTACACATAACGGCCTTGCGCATCCTTGGCAAAAGCCGGATGCGGGGCGAACAAAATACCGGGCTTTATGTGGATGTCATATACCGACTCGGCAATTTGTTGCGGCGGCGCCGTGTCGGGCAGGGGCTTGCCGTCCTTGTCCAAATAGCGCGGCGCGGCCACGTCTTGGGCGGCACGCCCTGTCAGCGCATACGGGCGCTTTAGGTAGTGGTAGGCGTAGAGCGGCTCATAGGCCTGGTAGGTAAAAGGCGTCTCGTCATTGGAGTAGGAGCTCGCTGGGTCCAAAAATTTGGGCGAGTGGTAGAGCACCGGAAAAAATAAGGTGTTTTCACGCTCAGAGCCTAGGGGGTGAGGGGAGTTGAGAACAGGGTTGCAGGCTACCAGCATGGGTGCGCCAAGGCAGACCAGCAGCAGCGTCAGAGCACGCAAATACAAGCCCCGCAGTGCAGACAAGCTTACTGGCGCAGCTAAGCCAGCGCCTACCAAAAACCAGCGGAATGCAAGAAAGCGCAAGCGATGAGCCAAAGTGATCCCTTTAGACAAACAGGGGCGGCCAGAGCGTGGCCCATTCAAAGCGCTAATTTCCAGCGAGAGCAAGCCGCCCATTCACCCGGCGAGCGGGAAGACATTACACAGCTGGTTGCTCAAAAAAAAGACCGCCGAAGCGGTCTTTTTTTGCTAGGCCCGCTTAAAAATCGTAACGCAAGGAAAAGCGAACCGACCGAGGGGGTTGGAAGGATGTGGGTTGTCCGAAGTTTGCGTTCAAACGACCCACCGAACCAACGGTGGTAGTGCCCCGGCTGAAGTCATTAATTTCGTAGGTTTCGGTCACCTCGCTGAGATCGAACACATTGAACACATCCACCTGCAAAGTCAACGCATGGGCATCTATTTTCCGGGTGTAGGCCGCTTGGAGGTCCAACTGCGTTGTCCATGGCGTACGACCATCGTTGCCACGTTCACCCAAAATAGTCTTACCATTTTGGTCGAGGTAGTAATAAGTGGAGGCACTCGTGTAGCCGAGGACACCGGGTATCGAACTTGGCGCGAAGCCAATTCGGGTTTTTGGCCGACCAGAGGTCATGTTGAGGTTGGCGCCAATACGGAAGTTCTGATCAATGGCCATGGTTCCATACAGCTTGATGGCATGGGTGCGGTCGTTCGGTAGAAAACCGGTTGAGCCATCGGTAAACGAGGCTTTGTCAAAGTCTTGAGTCACTCCGGCATCTTCTTGGTTGATCGTCGAATTCACATAGCCCTCTGCGTTTCCATAGCTACGCGACCAGGTGTAAGACGCGGTGCCACCCCATTTGCCGTCAAATTGTTTTTCTAGAGACAACTCTACTGCATCGTACTCACGTTTGAGCACCGGCATTCCGATAGCGGCCGCAGGAATCGTAATAGGCACCAACTTCCCGTCATTCTTAGCGTCCATCATCAAAGAGACGTCCCGTCCAGGATTAATCAATTGGCATCCCGCCATCGTGTGGTAGTCAAAATTGGCGTAACCATTGGCTGTCATCCAACGCCCTGCGGCCTCGGGGTCACACCAGTCGTCCATACCATTGTTGAGCTTGCGATTGGTGTACTTGACACCCGCAGTCCAACCTTTGGAAATAGCCTTTTGAAATCCGATGATGATCTCGTCTTGGGACATCGGCTGCAGGTTGATGTCGGCAATCGTAGCCGGCAACGCCAAGGATCCATCACTATTGAAAACTGTGGTGCCAATTTGTACAAGATTTAAAGGCTGGGCAGTTTTAGGATCACGCCCTGAGTAAGTGTAGAAAGCCTCTGAAGTGAGCTCGCCCCGCGTTGCACGGATGTTGGTGTTTGACGCGACTGGAATGAAATACCGACCCGCGTTACCGTAGACCTTGACATCACCATCGCTAAACGGGTCAAAAGAAAAGCCCGTGCGCGGCG
>CANNEW010000133.1 GCA_947503685.1 Comamonadaceae bacterium
GCCATGAAGTTCGTCGGCCTGGACAACTTTGCCTTCGCCATCACCGACGAATGGTTCTGGAAATCCCTGAAAAACACCGCCTGGCTGGCGCTGGTGTCCGGCGTGCCGCAGCACCTGGTGGCCATACCGCTGGCCTACTTTATCCATACCTCCTTCAAGCGCAGTCGCAACATGGTGATAGGGGCCTACTTCCTGCCCTACATCACTAGCACCGTGGCCATCGCCATGATGTTCAGCACCTTGTTTTCCACTGACTACGGGCTGATCAACCAGGCGCTGCTGGCTATGCACCAGCTGCCGGGGCTGGCCTGGATCACACCGGCCCAGCCTGTGGACTGGTTGGGCCGGGCCGAAAACGTCAAACCGGCGATTTCGCTGGTGGTGTTCTGGCGCTACGTGGGCTTTAACACAGTGCTCTACCTGGCAGCCTTGCAAACCATTCCCGCCGATATTTACGAAGCGGCCACCATGGATGGTGCGGGGCGCTGGCAGCAGTTTTGGTTTATTACGCTGCCCAGCTTGCAGCCCATGATTTATTTCGGTGTCACGCTCAGCGTGGTGGGCGGCTTGCAGTTGTTTGAAGAGCCCTTCATCCTGACCGGCGGGCGTGGCGGCACCGACCAAAGTGGCATGACCACGGCCATGTATATGTACCGCACGGCCTTCGAGTTCAATGACTTTGGCGGCGCCAGCGCGCTGTCCTGGCTCTTGTTTGTGTTTGTGGCCTTGCTGACCTGGCTGACCAACCGCGCTTTCAAGCCGCGCGGGCCTTCTGCATGAGCAGCGCAGCGTCCGCCCCCAGCCAACTCGCACCGCGCGCCGCTTATCTTATGGTGGCGCTGGGTGCAGTGGTGATGTTGCTGCCCTTTTATTTCATGTTCGTGTTTGCAAGCCATTCGCGTACCGAAATATTCAACCTGCCGCCCCCCTTGTTTTTCGGCGACAGCTTCTTGGCCAATATGGAGATCTTGACCACCAAGATCCCCTTTTGGCGCAGCCTGGGTTGGAGTCTGTATGTGGGCCTGGCGTCCACCGCGCTGACGCTTTTGTTTTGCTCTATGGGCGGCTATGCGTTTGCGATGTTTGACTTTCGCTTCAAGCAGCCTTTGTTCACCCTGGTCATGGGCACCATGCTGCTACCTTCGTTTCTGGGCATGATTCCCAGCTTCATGATCATGGACGCTTTTGGCTGGATCGACCAGCCGCGCGCGCTCTATATCCCCGGCGCAGCCAGCGCTTTCGGCATTTTCATGATGCGCCAGTTCATCACCAGCGCCATACCGCGCGAGCTGATCGAAGCGGCCCGCATGGACGGCTGCGGCGAGTTGGGCATTTACTGGCGCATCGTGGTGCCCCTGCTCAAACCGGCCATGGGTACGCTGGGGCTGATCACCTTTATCGCCTCGTGGAATAACTTTATCGGTCCGCTGATCGTCATGCGTTCTCCCGAGATGTACACCCTGCCGCTGGCCCTGCGCAGCATGCAAAGCCCGGTTAATACCGAGTGGGGCGCGGTCATGGCTGGTTCGGCCATCGCCACCTTGCCACTGCTGGTCTTGTTTGCGATTTCCTCGCGCCGCTTGATCGACGGCCTGACCGCAGGCGCGGTGAAATAAATACCTCTTGCACTCGAACACCAAACTGTCGATAACAGAAACCATGTCCCCCCTTACTGACTTAGAACTCAAAGCCCGTTTCCCGCACGATTTTGTCTGGGGCGTTGCCACCAGTGCGTTCCAAATTGAAGGCGCCACAAGCAGCGATGGGCGCGGCCCGTCGGTTTGGGACACCTTTTGCGCCCAGCCCGGCACCATCGCCGATAGCTCGGATGGCAGCCGCGCCTGCGAGCACTACCAGCGCTGGCAATCGGATCTGGACCTGATCGCCAAGCTGGGCGTCAACACCTACCGCTTTTCAGTGTCCTGGCCGCGCGTGCAGCCCTTAGGTAGCGGTGCCTGGAACAGCCAAGGCCTGGACTTTTACGAGCGCCTGGTCGATGGCATGCTCGAGCGCGGCCTGGCGCCTTACCTCACGCTCAACCACTGGGACTTGCCCCAAGCTTTGCAAGAACAGGGCGGCTGGGCCAACCGCGACATCACGCATCGCTTTGTCGAATACGCCTTGGGCATGCACCAACGCCTGGGCGACCGCGTGGTCTCGATTGCCACCCACAACGAACCCTGGGTCATGGCGATCTTGGGCTACGAGACCGGCATCTTCGCCCCGGGTATCAAAGAGCGCGGCATCGCTATGCGTGCGGCCCACCATTTGCTGCTCAGCCACGGCATGGCGGTGCGCGCCCTGCGCCAAGCCGGTTGCAAAGCGGAACTGGGCATTGTTCTCAATCTCTCCCCGGTCCAGGCCGCCACCGACAGCCCGCAGGACCTGGCTAAAGCCCGGCTCGACGATGGCCGCCTGGTGCGCTGGTTTATGGACCCGCTCTACAAAGCCAGCTACCCGCAAGACATCCTGGAACACCTGGGCGGCGACGCGCCGCCGGTGCAGGACGGTGATATGGACATCATCGCCACGCCCATGGACTTCATGGGCATCAACTACTACTCGCGCAGCGTAGTGCGCGCACAGGGCAGCTACGACGTGCACAGCAGCGGCCTGGAAGTGACTGAAATGGACTGGGAGGTGTATCCCCAGGGCCTGACGGAGTTGCTGGTTCGGCTGCACCAGGACTATCCCGTGCCCTCGCTCTTGATCACTGAAAACGGCGGTGCTTTTAAAGACCCCCTGGTTAACGGCCAGGTGCATGACGCCGACCGCGTGCGCTACCTGCAAACCCATATCGAGGCGGTGCACCACGCCATGGAGCAAGGCGTGCCTATGAAGGGCTATATGGTCTGGAGCCTGATGGATAACTTCGAGTGGGCTTCGGGCTATGCCAAACGCTTTGGCATTGTGTATGTGGATTACGACACCCAGCAGCGCACCCTCAAAGACAGCGCCAAGTGGTACCGCGACTTTCTGGCTGGCGATGCCCAGGCGCAGCGCGCCGCCTGATAGCGCCCACCGCAACAAGGAACACACCCATGGGTACCGTCACGCTGCAAGGCATACGCAAAAGCTACGGCACCACCGAGGTGATACGCGGCATCGACATCGAAGCACGCGATGGCGAGTTTTTGGTCTTTGTCGGCCCCTCGGGCTGCGGCAAGACCACCACGCTGCGCATGATCGCGGGGCTGGAGAGCATCAGCGCGGGCGAGCTGCGCATCGATGGCGTGCGGGCCAATGATTTGCGCCCTTCCGATCGGGGTGCGGCCATGGTGTTCCAAAGCTACGCCCTCTACCCGCATATGACGGTGGCCGACAACATGGGCTTTGCCCTGAAGATGGCCGGTGTGTCCAAGTCCCAGCGCGAGCGCCAGGTGCAGCAAGCGGCCGAAACCCTGCGCATGACCGAACTCTTGCAGCGCTACCCCAAAGAGCTGTCCGGCGGCCAGCGCCAGCGCGTGGCCATTGGCCGCGCGATTGTGCGCAAGCCTAAAGTATTTTTATTTGACGAGCCCTTGTCTAACTTAGCCGCCGCCTTGCGCCATGACCCTGGGCAGCCGTATCGCGGTGTTTAACCAAGGGGTGATCGAACAAATCGGTGCGCCCTTAGAGGTCTATCAGCGCCCGGCCAATGTGTTTGTAGCCGGCTTTATGGGCGCGCCCAAAATCAACCTGGTCGCGCAGCCTGGCAGCGTGGCCGAGCTGGCCCACCAGGCGCTATGGAAATCCCTGGCCGGCGAACGCCTGGCCGCTGCGCAACACCTGGGCGTGCGGCCCGAACACCTGCAAGTGCATGCAGGCGGGGAGGGCGTGGCCGCTACTGTGGTGCTGGCCGAGCACCTGGGTGATGCCTCGGTCTTGCACATGCGTGTGCAAGGCGTGGCCGATTTGCTCAAGGCCAAAGTGGCCGCAAATAGCGGGCCGTTTCAGGCCGGGCAAATGGTGTTTCTGCGCGCCCCGGCTGAGGCGGTGCTGGGCTTTGACGCTGTGGGTAAGGTCTTGTAAATAGACGGGCCGTTCAGGTCGGTTGCGCGGCTTGCACATAAGTGGCTATCGCATGCGCCGCTAGCTCGGTGGCGAAGTTTTGGCTGCACCAGTGCAGGTCAAAGGCAATCGCAGTATTGCTGCGGTTGCACACCACCACGGCAATCGACCCGTCGGTGTTGAGAAAGCCGCAGCACTCCAAGGCTTCGCGTGTAGCGGCGCACAAAATGCGCTTGGCGCCGGGCCGGATAAAGCGCGAAAAATGCCCTAGGTAGTAATAAGAACTTTGGTAGTCCAATGACCCGGATTGCGGATCCGCCAATAGCGGGGCGCTGCACAAATTGCCCACATGGTTGGGGCCACCGGTATCGTCTAGCAACAGGTTCCAGTCGATCCAGCCCACGGTCCAGCGGTTCAGGTCGTTGATGATGGATCGTGCATAGCGCTCACCCAC
This sequence comes from Comamonadaceae bacterium, assembly GCA_947503685.1. Taxonomy (GTDB): domain Bacteria; phylum Pseudomonadota; class Gammaproteobacteria; order Burkholderiales; family Burkholderiaceae_C; genus Allorhodoferax. The sequence goes on from CANNEW010000133.1 coordinate 4,445, forward strand.
CGCCCACTCCCCTGTATGTGGCCCGCCTTCCTGGCAGCCTTCGGTAAACAGCAGGTGCTTATCGGGCCAGGCATCGTGCAGCAGTTGCACATGCTCAAAATGGTCTTCCACATACCAATGAAAACCGGTGCCCCAGATGTACTGCGCCGCTTGCGGGTCGCTCAGGACCCGGTCTGCACGCTCCACCATGCGGTCGCGGTTGTGGTCCCAAATCACGATGCGCACATGCCCCAGGCCGGCTGCCGCCAGCGTCGGCCCCAAGTGGTCGCGCACAAAATCGCGCTCCTCTTCGGCGGTGTAAATACAGCTGTCCCAGGCCTGCACCGCTTCGGGCGACACCAAGAGTTTCAGTTTGCGCCCGGCCACTTGCTGCGCCGCCTGAATCATGGGCAGCAAGGCTACGCGGTCGCGGTCGATGCTAAAGCTGTGCAAGTCCACATCGCCCGCTGTTTCCACATGCGCATAGTTGCCCAGCGAAAAATCGCAGCTGTTCATATGCACCCGGCAAAACGTATAGCCATGCCCCTGCACCTGATCAAAGTAAGCGCGCATTACTTCCTGCTGCTGCGCCAGGGGCAGCATTTTCCAGGTGGTGGCCGCAGATTCGGTGAAGGCGCCGCCAAAGCCTTCCAGGGTTTGGAAGGTTTTGGTGGGGTTGATGTAGAGCGATGGTCCGCCACCCATGCCCCGGTAGCCAAGCAAAGGCGCTTGTTCTACCAGTTGGGACGTCGCACCCTGCTTGCTAAGGTAATGGCGGATCATGCTTTTCACCCAAGTCCCTTTTTCTTCAAGAGGCTGGGTGTTGGCTTATTTGGACCAGTAAATATTGTCGATATAAATCTTGGTGTTGGTGGCGCTGGCTTGGTTATTTCCGGTTTTGCCAAAGCGATCCGCGATAACGAACGGGTTGCTCACTTTGCTGAGATCAAATACCGATGTGGCGGAGCCCTCGTTGCCAGAGCCTTTGTTACCAGAAGGTTTGATATCCCGAATTGGAATGGTGACCGTGTGCCAATTGCCATCATTCACATAGCCGTAACTGCCGCTTACTAGAGGCATGTAAACGTCATAGCCCGATGCGCCGCTGCCGGTGTAAAAACCAACTTCCAGTTTGCCCGGGTAGCTCGTCTTGATGCTGAAGTTCAAATTACCTGTCGCTTCATAGGCGCTGAGATTGGCGATCACCGTGCCATTGCTGGGCGCTACCAAAAGCCCCCAGCCCCATGGCTTCGGAACGGGTTTGACCACCAGCCCATTGGCACTGTCGCCGGGCGCGCCGGTGACGCGCACGCCAGCGTCTTCTTCGCCGCCAAAGGCTGTTGGCGGGTTATCCCAACCGAACAGGTCTGCGCCTGTCGCCACTGCCGCTGAGGCACCGGTGGGAACACTATCGGCATACACGGTAAAGCGCGAACCGCTTACGACTGCCTGATTCACGTCAGGGGCAAACAAGGCATCCGTCGCGGCGTAGGTGCCAGGCTCATGCGTAAAGCCCTGTGCTTTGGGATAGAGGCTTTGGACCACATAACGCGCTTGTCTATTCTTATTGAAAAGCCCCCATTTGTCGTCTGAGCCTTTCCAGTCTTCGTCAAAGGCTGCGAAATAGAAAATAGATTTAGGCCCGCCCTGGCCGGCGCGCATTTCGTTGGTCCAAGTTTGCAGCCTGTCGAAATACATTTTCTGGTTCACCGGATGGGCGCGGTTGAACTCGCCATCGGAGGCCACAGCCTTCCAACCCGTTTCGCCGATGAGGATCGGCATCTTGGAAAAACCCTGGCTGTCAAGGTAGGCGCGCACTGAGGCGTGCTGCGCACGTGCGGCAGCAATAGCGGCGTCCATCATGGCGGTGGCCCGCGAGGGCCCCGCTGTCACACCCAACTGCTGCCAGTCCCAGGTCGCTGGTGGATGGATGGTTTCGGCCAAGGGGTAGGTGTGCATCGCCACGAAGTCGATCACGTCCAGCACCGCGCGCGGGTTCTGATCCTGTTCGTTGGTTTTTGCAAAAAATGCCCAGTTGTCATCGGTGGTAACTGGTTGTGTGACTTGGCTACGCACACTTTTGATGTAAGCGGCCATTTGCGCTACCGTCAATCGATTGAAAGACCAATTGACCATAGTCTCATTGCCAACGCTGACGGCAAGCACGATGTCGCTGTATTGCTTGGCAAGCGCCACTCCCCTGACAATCTCTGCCTGGTTGAATGCGTCATTGCCGCTGGCAATCCAGACACCCAGCATGACCTTGATATCCAGGTTGTTGTCGCGAATCACTTTCAGTGTTTGCTTAGCCACTTTGTCGGAGCTGTCAAACAAGCGGATTAGCTTGAAATTGCCCGCCACCATCAGGTCCAGGTCCTGCTTGATCATGGTTTCGGTAATCGTCTCATTGGCACGGTCTGATTCAACTTGCGAAGTTCTATATGGCGCGTAATTCACGGCATTGCGGCTTGGCACTTCGGGACTGAGCAGCCGTTGCGTAACGCCCGTCACCACCACACCACCGCCGCCGCAAGAGACGAGCAGTAGACCGCCTACCAGTGCGGCCAAGGTGCGCTGCCATAAAGCGTTTCGCGCAGATGAAGAAAAAAGTTGGGAGAATTTCATGGGTAAACCTTTGGCTCTTGAGCCTTAAAACGTGTAAACCACACCCGCGCCAAACCAGTTGCCGTCCTGCGTCACGCGGGAGTCAACACCCCAGAAAGCGTTATTGCCCGGCATGGACATGGGCGACAGGCCGATGCGGCCAAAGTGGCTCATCCCGGCAAAGCCGTAGAACTGCAGGCCTTGTCCGTAGTCGTAATTCAGGCCCACGGTGGCAGCGGTGGCGTCATTGCTTTGGCCGCGCTCAGTGGGGTTGCTGGTGGTCGCGGTGCCCAGGTAAATAACCCCTACCGAGGCCGTCCAAGGGCCGGTGCGGTAGCGGGCCCCGACGCTCAAGTCCACCGAGCTTGCCGAGTAGCCTGGGTTGGCCACGCCGCCCACATTCGTGTCCCAGGCCACGTTAAACA
>CANNEW010000134.1 GCA_947503685.1 Comamonadaceae bacterium
CCGAACGGGCGAACGTGGACTTGACACAAGAATTGGTGGACTTGATTACCGCCCAACGTAACTTCCAGGCCAATGCCAAGGCGATTGAGACCAGCTCGACGATGACGTCGGCGATTATTAATCTGCGTTCCTAAGCCCTAGGGTATTGACAAGCTAAGGAGTAGCGTAAATGGATCGTTTAGCCTTCACTGCGGTGGCTGCCATCAATGAGCAGCGCGTGGCGCGTCAGATGGCGACCAACGAAATGGCCAACGCTACGACCGTCGGCTTTAAGCGCAGCTTTGAATCCTCGGTTCGGGCCATTGAGGTGGAAGGCGCAGGTTTTAAAACGCGCTTCCAGCCGCAGTCCTATACCGAGGATTTCATCAGCATGAAGGCCGGCCCGGTGATCGTGACGGGCAACGACCTGGACGTGTCTTTAAGCGCACACACCGTGATGGGCGTCACCGCCCCGGACGGCACCTTGGCCTTTACCCGGCGTGGCGACTTACGCGTCAACGCCGCAGGCGCACTGGAAACCGGTAACGGCAATGTGGTGCGCGCCCAAGGCGGCGGCGCATTGACGGTGCCCCAGGGTGTCAAGGTAACGATTAACGCCGATGGCTCGGTCTATGGCATAGACCCGGCGCAAATCGGTACGGTAGCACCGGTACTCATTGCCAATATCCTGTTGCGCGACGCCAGCACCACGCCGATGCAAAGACGTGAAGACGGTTTGTTTGCAGTGGCCGGCGCCCCCAAGGGCCAGGACATCACGTCCGGGCCCATCGCGCCGGGCCTGACATCAGGCGCTGTGGAGGGTAGCAATGTCAATGCCCTCGGAGCAATGGTCAAGATGATGGACCAAGCCCGCTCGTTTGAGATGCAAGTGAACATGATCAAAGAAAGCAAGAGCTGCGATGAGTCCGGCGCGACCATGATGAAGGGTGGCTGACGGTTTTACTTGGCCTAAACTTTGCTTGTGAGCTTGTAATCTTTTAATTTTCGAAGGAGCGCACCATGGACGCATCAATGTGGGTGGCCAAAACCGGCCTAGACGCCCAGCAGACACGTATGAACGTGATCTCCAACAACCTGGCCAACGTCAACACCACCGGCTTTAAGCGCGACCGCGCGGTCTTTGAAGACCTGCTCTACCAAAACATCCGCCAGGCCGGCGGCCAGACCAGTACCAATACGCAAGCGCCTACTGGCCTGATGCTGGGTACCGGTGTGCGCATTGTGGCCACCGAAAAGCTCAATGTGCAGGGCAATATGATCAACAGCCAAAACCCGCTCGATGTGGCGATTTCCGGCGAAGGCCATTTCCAGGTAACCCAACCTGATGGCACCACGGCCTACACCCGCGATGGCGGATTTAAGGTATCGGCCACTGGCCAGTTGGTGACTTCCAGCGGCTCCCCACTGTCACCGGCGCTGACGATCCCGCCCAATGCCTCCACCATCACGATTGGCCGTGACGGTACGGTGTCGGTGGAGCTCAATACCGGCGGACAAGCCGTGTTGGGCCAAATCCAGATCGCCCGCTTTCTAAACCCGGCCGGTTTGATGGCCGCAGGCCAAAACCTGATGAAAGAAACCCCCGCCAGCGGCGCACCCCAGGTCTTGCAACCCGGCGTGAACGGCGCAGGCAACCTGATGCAGGGCACCTTGGAAGCGTCTAACGTGAACGTGGTGGAAGAAATGGTCAATATGATCGAAACCCAGCGCGCTTACGAGATCAACTCCAAGGCGATTTCCGCTGTGGACGGCATGCTCAAGTACATCAACCAGAACATGTAATTAGCGCTACCGGCGCTACCCACGTTACGCCTCTAACGGCCTCTGCCCCCAGAGGCCGTTTTGCTTGGGCGCGCGCGCAAAGGGGCCCAGGGCACTGGCACATTTATTGCGAATCATGGCAAGAGCTTGCCAGTTGTCCGGAAAGGCGACAGGCAAACACCCAGATTTCAGCCCTGCCACCCCTTTTTCGGAGAATCGCGATGCCCTGCACCACCTTGATACGGCGCCTGGCCCTGGCCCTGCTGGTGGCGACTTTGAGCGCCTGTTCCGTGATTCCGCCCCAACCGCTGGTGCACAGCGAAGGCTTTAAGCCGGTGTACCCCGTGGTCGATGCCCAGCCCAAACCAGCCACCGGCGCTATTTTTAACAGCAGCCGCAGCGAAGCCTTTTTTGGCGTGGGCCGCAGCTATGTAGTGGGCGACTTGGTCTCAGTGCTCTTGGCCGAGAACACCAGCGCCAACCGCTCGCAAAACGCGACCTTGAAGAAGACCGCAGGCGCCAAAGTCAGCTCCAAGGGCCTGCTCAATATCTTTGGCGACCTGGGCCCAGAATTGGGTAGCACGGTCACGAACGACGGTTCAGGCCAGACCAACCAGGAGCAGACGCTGACGGGCTCGGTGACGGTAACGGTGATTGAAATCATGCCCAATGGCAACCTGGTGCTGCGCGGGGAAAAACAAGTGGCACTGTCTGAAGGCAGTGAAATTATCCAAGTCTCTGGCGTCGTGCGCCCAGAAGACATTGCGCCCAACAACACCGTGCTGTCGCGCCGTCTGGCCAATGCCCAGATCAGCTACCGCGGCATTGGCGACGAGGCTGCCGCCAGCCGCGCCGGTTGGGGTACCAGCGGCATTCTTAAGTTCATGCCCTTTTAAGCACGACCCCTTTACCGGCCAAGCACCATGCAAACATTTTTCCGATTCATCAGCCTGATGGCCTTGTTGTGGGCCGCCAGCTTTTCGACTGCCCATGCAGACCGCATCAAGGACTTGACCAGCATGGCCGCCATGCGCGGTAACCAATTGATCGGCTACGGCCTGGTGGTGGGTTTGCAAGGCACGGGCGACAAAAAAGCCACTTTCACCAGCCAGAGCATGAAAACCCTGCTCAACCGCATGGGCCTGAACCAGGACAATGACATTGACAAATTTAGCAACGCCATTGCCAGCGGCAGCGATGAGCTGGCCAATGTGGCCGCGGTGATGATCACGGCAGACCTACCGGGCATGTCTAAACCGGGACAACGCATCGACATCAATGTGTCGGCCATAGGCGCGGCTTCTAGCCTGCGTGGGGGCAACCTGCTGCTCACGAGCTTGCGCGGTGTGGACGGGCAAATTTACGCCCTGGCCCAAGGCGCACTCACCTCTACGGGCATTGACGCGGGTGGCGCGGGCTCTAAGGTGGCGATTGGCGTGACCACCTCGGCACGCATTCCCGGCGGCGCAACGGTGGAGCGTGTGGTACCCAATTCTTTTGACAAGTCGGACAACGTGCTGCTGAACCTGCGCGAAAGCGACTTCACCACCGCCAATAGCATCATGCAGGCCATCAATGCCAAATTTGGCGCCGATGTGGCCAATGCACTAGACGGTGTGTCCATCGTCGTGCGCGCGCCCATGGACATCAGCCAGCGGGTCTCATTTATGAGCATGATCGAAAACATCGACGTGCAACCAGGCGAGCCCCCTGCCCGCGTGGTCGTCAACGCACGCACCGGCACGGTGGTGATCAGCCGCAATGTCAAAGTCACCGCCGCTGCGGTCACGCACGGCACGATTACCGTGTCGGTCGCCATGACCAACGAGGTGTCGCAGCCCGGCGCTTTTTCGGGCGGCACGACCCAGGGTGTGCAAAACGCCGAGATCAAAGTCGGCGAGCCCAACAAGCCCATGTTTTTGTTCCAGCCCGGCGTGGACCTGCGCCAGATCGTCGATGCGGTGAACCAGGTGGGCGCCACGCCCTCAGCACTGATTGCGATTTTGGAAGCCCTGAAAAGCTCGGGCAGCCTGCGCGCCGAACTGCTGGTTATCTGATCAACGTCCCTTAGCCCCTTAGACACTTACAAGACTGCCCTGCACCATGGACCCGCTCACCAACGCCATGCCCCCGTCGGCTGCTGCCCTCACCGGCTCCTATTTGGACTTTGGTGGGCTGGGCAAGCTCAAAGGCCAGGCACGCACCGACGCCAAGGCCGCTACGCGCGAAACGGCGCAGCAGTTTGAGGCCATGTTTTTGCAGATGATGATGAAGACCATGCGCGATGCGGTGCCCAAGAGCGGCATGAATGAATCGCAAGCCGAAGAAACCTTTCAGGCCATGTTTGACAAAGAAGTCTCCCTGGCCATGGCCAAGCGCAATTCCCTGGGGCTGGCCGACATGCTGGTCAAGCACATGCCCGACCCGAACGCCACCCAGCCCAGCACTGCACAGATGCTGCAGGCACGCCAGCCTAAGGGCATACCTTTGCAAGCGCCGCCCGCTAGCTCGATGCCTTTGCAGGCCGCCCCACCAACGCTGGCGCCTTTACCCAAAGCGCCGGGCGCTATGCCTTTGACCGGCGTATCGGCAGCCTCGCCCTCGGGCCTGGCGGTCACCCACAGCCCAAGCACTGATGGAGCCAAGCCATGACGGACATGACCGGCATTGCCGGAAATGCGGTCTCGGTCTACCAACAGGCGCTGACCACCGTCAGTAACAACATCGCCAACGTTTCGACGGAAGGCTATTCGCGCCAGGACGTCTCGCTGTCGGCATTGCCGGTGACCAAGTATGGCGCCGCCTTTCTCGGCTCCGGCGTGGGATTGGACCGTATCAAGCGGCAATACGACGCCTTTGTCGAATCCAATTTACGCAACACCACCAGCGACCTGGAGGCCCAAGGCCCGATGGTGAGCTACGCAAACCGCGTGGTCGATGTGATGGGCAGCTCCACCATGGGCCTGAATACGGCCTTTGATGCATTTTTCGCTTCCGCGCGCAACCTTTCCGGGGACCCAGCGTCTACCGTGCTGCGCAGCGGCTTTATCCGTGACTCGCAGGGCGTAGCCGACCGTTTTGGCCAGTTGTCGTCACAGTTGGACTTGGTGCAGCAGCAAACACAGCAAGATTTGGAAAGCTCGATCAATCAGATCAATACGCTGACAGATCAAATTGCCAAAGTCAATACGCAATTGGCTAAGCAAAAAATAGAGGCCGCACAGCCACCGGATTTGCTGGACCAGCGCGACTTATTGCTTAAACAGTTATCGGTATTCGTGCGTATCAACACCCGGTTTGAGGTCAATGGCATTGTCAAGGTCAGCGCCGGGCCCACTATCAACGCAGACGTGCTGGTGGACAATCAAAAGTCTTTCATGATCGCGGCCAATTTTGATTCGGCCTCGACGGAGAAAGTGGCACTGGTGTTGGACCCTTACGGCAACCCCAGCTCACTGAGCAGGATCACCAGTGGATCGCTTTCAGGCATTTTGGCCTTTAGGGCGCAAGTGCTGGGAGGCTCCCGCACTGCGCTGGACGGCTTGGCGCAAACCTTTGCCAATGAAGTGAACAAGATCCACCAAGAGGGTGTTGATGGCTACGGCAATGCCGGGAAGGCACTTTTCACTTTTGATCCGAAAGCCATTAATCTGGCAGGCGGCATGCAGGTCGGCTTCGATGATGCGCTGATGGTCGCCGCCGGCGCCCAATTCAGGGTGGTGGAGGGGGCAGAAAACCCCAGCGGCACCAATGCCAAGGTCATCTATGACCTGAGCCCGGCAGCCACCACGGGTAACAAAAATGCTACGGCTGTAGCCGGGCCGCCTGCACTGCAAAATGTATTACTCAACAACGCAAGCGTAGGCATTGCAAAGCAAGTAAACGTTAGCTCAAGTCTGGGTGTAACCAGCGTGGCCGCGGTGAATCTGGGCATGCAAGACGTCAGTGTGTATTTGGACAATATGCAGCCCGGTCAGCAACTGCAAATCTACACGCGCGACGGCAGGCACCTGATGGGTTCAGGCGATATCAGTGCGCTAGCCGAAGACAATCTGGTCAGGCAAGAAAACGGTTTTGCGCCAGGCGCCACCCTAAGCGACGCTTATCTCAACAAATCAGGTATCTCAGCCGACGGCACGCAAGTCCTTGGGTACAAGGGGATGAATATTTTCTATGGGGCTCAGGCCGTCGTGCCGGCAGAACCCATCTTGGACAACAATGATGCAGTAAGCGGATACAACTATCTGCCTGCCGTGTTGAGCGGAAACCGTATCGCCTCGCTGACGAAAAACACGATGCCGCCCCCGCCCAACGGCTTCTTCCCGGAAGGTTCATTCACGCTCAATGGTCACGCACTGGGGAATTTGAACCCACCCAGCGATGGCACTGCGCTGCAGTCATCGGGCATCGCACAATGGATTAACCAATCGACGGAGCTCACCGGCATCACTGCCAAGGCAAGCAATGTCATTGTGATCAAAGCACAAGATATCCGGTACGGTATGCCGCTTTACATCCAAGGACAGGCGGTGCAAACCAAGAACACGGATACGCCCGCCGCGCTGGCCAAAGCCATCAACCAAGCGAATGCAGGCGTGGAAGCGGTAGTCAATTCGACGGGCGAATTGATCATTACCAACAACGTGAAATCCAATGATATTTCTATCAATATCAGCCAACTACCTCTGAACAATGGCGCCACCGGCTTGCCGCTTTTTATCAAGGATGGCGGTGCATGGATGCAAATCCAGACCGGATCGATCAACACGCCGGAAGAATTAGTCTTGGCAATCAACACTGCCGGCGCTGGAGTCCAAGCCCGATTGAGTGGGTTTGACTTGATCATCAGCAGAACAGCAGATAGAGCGGGGGAGGAAATCAGTATTTCAACCGAGGGCGCCACCTACTACAGCGCTGAGACGGGCATCGCAACCAGCTTACTTAGTCAGATTGACGCTGGCCTTGCAGGAGTTGGCACCCCGAGTGTCTTTACTGCAGCAACCAGCGCGAACGCCAACACCAATTCCGTTACCCTGAGTAGCGCCTTGGCTAGCGCAGCCAGTGGTGTTGGTAAAAGCATCAGCATCATGGGCGTGACGATAAGTGGCACTTCGACGGCCTACACCGCGGCCACTTTGGCCACTGCGATTGCAGCAAAAAGCAATCTGTTGGTGGCATCGACCTACGGATTAGCCAATAAGATTACGGGTGTCACAGCCAACGCTGCAGGGAAACTGACTTTCACTTACGGAGAAAAAACTAGCGCAGTTACACAAGGTAGCTCGACGACGGCCTTGGGCATCCCCCCGAGAACCTTCAAGGTGGCTAACGCGGGCGATGACATTAGCGTTTCGGCCACGCTGTCTGACAACCCCGGGATTACCTCGATCACCGCCTTGGGCATCAGCTCTACCACCTTCCATGGCAAAGTGGAATTGATTAAGCCAGCGGTGGACGCGGTAACTATCACCACCGCCAGCATAGATCTGGGCACGGTGACAAACGCGGACAGCACAAAAAAGAACACCAAGGGCTTGATGATCAACGGGCAGGCCATCGATCTGGCATCGATCCGCATTCCAACCTTACCTACACCCCCGGCTGCGTCTGCAACAGCGCAAGCAAAGGAAACTTATAACCTGGCGCTGATAGCGGCCATGCCGGCCTATAGAACGGCGATGC